>JAJBVJ010000187.1 GCA_020859875.1 Rikenellaceae bacterium | reverse complement strand
TCCCTGAAGCCGTGGCCGTGCTCGACCCCAAGCGGGCCGACTGTACCTATCCCTTCAAAGACCTCTCCGGATGCGGCGTCGGGTTCAAGCTCGTACAGGCCTTCTGCCAGTTCAAAGAGCTGCCGTTCGACACCATCGAGCCGCTGCTGGACCTGGTGGCCGTGAGCATCGCCTCGGACATCGTACCCATTATCGGCGAGAACCGGATACTGGCCCATTACGGCCTCGTGAGGCTCAACAGCCAGCCCAACAAGGGGCTTGCCGCCATCATCAAGCTGTGCGGGCTGGAACGGCACAACATCGCCATCGACGACATCGTCTTCAAGATCGGGCCGCGCATCAACGCCGCCGGGCGCATGGAGATCGAGATCGACGAGGAGGACCCGCGGGCGCAGTCCGGGGGACGCACCGTCGTGCGGCTGCTGACCGCGCTCAACGAACAGCGCGCGCTCTACTTCGTCCAGCAGATCGACACCTTCAACAAAGACCGCAAGAGCATCGACCGGAACATCACCCTCGAAGCCCACAGCTACATCGAGCAAAGCCCGGAACTGCAGGCCAAGAAATGCACCGTGATCTACAACCCGAACTGGATGAAAGGGGTGGTCGGGATCGTGGCGTCGCGGCTGATCGAGACCTACTTCCGGCCCACCGTGGTGCTGACCATGAGCCACGGGCTGGTGACAGGGTCGGCGCGGTCGGTTCCGGGATTCGACCTCTATCAGGCGGTGGAGTCCTGCTCCGACCTGCTGGAGAACTTCGGGGGACACACCTACGCCGCCGGGCTGACCATGAAGCCCGAACGGGTCGAGGAGTTCAAAGCCCGGTTCGAAGCCTACGTGGAGGCCAATATCGAGCCGGACATGCTGGTGCCGCAGATCGACATCGACGAGCCGCTGCGGTTCGCCGACATTACGCCGGCTTTCCGCCGGACCCTGAACGCCTTTCAGCCATTCGGGCCGGGGAACCCCGCCCCCGTGTTCGTCACCCGAAATGTGAGCGACAACGGCACGGCACGGCTGGTCGGCGCGCGCGGCGAACACCTGAAGATGGAACTGATACAAGGTCAGCGCCCTTTCACCCCGATGTCCGCCATCGCATTCGGGCAGACCGACCATTTCGACCACATCAAACGGGGCGGAGCCATCGACGTTTGCTACAACGTGGTCGAGAACCACTACCAGGGCAACGTCACCCCGCAGCTCCGGATAAAGGACATCAAACCGAGCCGGCAATAGCAAAACTTTCCGGCCAAGCAAGACGCAAAAGGAGAACTTTCGGGGAAAGTTCTCCTTTTTTGCAGAATTAATGTAAAAAACACACCGGAAAACAAAAAGAAAATAGTATATTTACGGTGAGCTATCGCCTCGAACATTCCGGTTCTTTAATCACATTTCCTATACCCACGCGCCATTTCCGCCACCTATCGCGGGGTGGTGCGGACACACAGAGCATTAACCGATTTTTTCCGCAACATCCCACACTTCGGCCCACCTGCCGGCAGTCGTGGCCTATAGTTTGCACAGAAACCCCAACATCGACATACCGCACCCGAACTACATACAGACAGGACAGACGACTATGGCAATATTACAATTCAACAAACAGGCATTAGGCAACCTCGAATACTCGCTGCAGCGCGAAATGCTCAGTACCAACCGGGCGGGCGGGTACATGAACACCACCATCGTTTGCTGCAATACCCGGAAATACCACGGGCTGATGGTATGCCCGGTGGACGCTTTGGGAGGGGAGGATTTCGTGCTCCTGTCGTCGCTGGACGAGACCGTGATCCAGCACGAGCAGGAGTTCAACCTGGCCATACACCGCTTCCCGGGGATCTACGAGCCGCGGGGACATAAATATATCGTGGACTTCTCGTACACGCCGACACCTACTATTATATACCGCGTGGGCGGCGTGCTTTTGAAAAAGGAGATGCTGTGGGTGCATACGGCGGAGCAGCTCCTCATCAGATATACATTGCTGGAGGCGCGGTCGGCGACCAAATTAAGGCTGCGGCCGTTCTTGGCGTTCCGGTCGCGGCACGGGTTGAGCCATGCCAATATGGAGGCCGACGGAAAATCGTACCCGATCGCGGGAGGGGTCAAGTCGCGTTTGTATCCGCGGTTCCCGTGGCTCAATATGCAGGTCAATAAGGGTGCCAAGTTCGTGGCTGCGCCGGACTGGTACCACAACTTCGAGTATATCGAGGAGGAGCGGCGCGGGTATCCGTTTCGGGAGGACTTGTTGACAACGGGATATTTCGAGATGGATATTGCGACGGGCGAAAGCGTGATCTTTTCGGGTTCCACCTCCGAAATGCAGCCGGAACGGCTCGCACAGGTTTTCGAGGAGGAGATCGCGCGGCGGACGGTGAAGACGGAATTTTTGCCGGCACTGTACCATTCGGCGCGGCAGTTCCTTATTATTAAAGAGAACCATACCTCATTGACGGCCGGTTATCCGTGGTACAATGCCAGAAGCCGGGAGACTTTCATTGCTTTGGCAGGGATCACCCTGACGCAGCCGAATGTGATGACGGATCAGTGTGTGGAGATATTGGACTACCATGTCGAGAACCGGCTGCACGACGGCATATTCGGAACCCATTTCGCCGCCGATACGCAGCTGTGGTTCTTCTACGCCTTGCAGCAGCTGGAATCGTTCATACAAGGGGGGGAG
>JAJBVJ010000107.1 GCA_020859875.1 Rikenellaceae bacterium | reverse complement strand
CCCGTATGGGATACAGATGGCATGAGACCGGTTTACGGAAATCGGTCTTCCCCTCCCTCCAGGCCTTTTCAACGGCACACAAGGTCGCACCGTTTTCTTCGAAGGAATAGGCGCACTCCGCCCCGTCGATCAATGTTGTGGTCAGGTCTCCGTCGTCGTCCAGAAGGTAGAATCCCTCCTTTTCGATGGCGGTAAGCCCTTCGGGTTTTAAGTACGACTTATAATTTTCGAACTCCCGCTCCAGAATGCCACATTCATCCTCCTCTAACGGAGCCCCCGAATTACCGTCCACGCAGCACATCCCCCTGCAGCTGGTGATATCGCAGCGGAATTTTTGCCGGATAATATCGAGACTTACTATCTTCCCGTCGATTTCGATCATTTCCTTTCGAAATAGGTGTCCCCGATAACGATGTCGAAAAGCTCACCGAGCGGAATTCCGGCACTGGCAGCCTGCTTTGGTACTATGCTCCCGGCACTCATTCCCGGAATCGAATTGATCTCTATGAAATAGGGCACTCCCTCGGGATTTACAATGAAATCGATCCTGACTATTCCACGGCACCCGCAGGCGCGGTAAGCGGTAAGGGTCATCCGATTTAGCTCGGCAAGGATATCGGGTTCTATTTCCGCCGGGGTTATCTCCTCCGACATTCCCGGAGTGTACTTCGCTTCGTAATCGAAGAATTCCTTTTTGGGTATTATCTCCGTTACGGGAAGCAGATATTCCTTTTCGCGGGTTACGACTATTCCGCAGCCCATTTCGCGCCCTTCGATATACTGCTCGGCCATTACCGCATCGCTCTCGGCCAGGGCGGCTTCGACTGCGGCGGGTATCTGGCGGGAGGAGGTTATCTTCGTTACCCCGCAGCTGCTTCCGCTGGCATTGGGTTTTATAAATAGCGGCAGACCGAGTTCGGCCGCGAGTTTATCCGGGTCGACCTTTTCACCCTTTCGGATCATCACCTCTTTGGCTACGGTCAGCCCGGCGAACTGCACCGCACGCTTACAGGCCAGTTTATCGAAGGTCAGAACCGTCGATACGACACCGGAAGAAGAGAAAGGAATCTCCATCATCTCCAGATAGCCCTGCGTTCGGCCATCTTCACCCGGGGTGCCGTGGATCATCACAAGCGCATAGTCCAGTGCAATTTTCCCGGAAGGAAGGACAAGGGAAAAATCGTTCTTGTCCACCAGGTATTGTTCCCCTATAACGTCCCTATAAGTCCACGATGTTCCCTGCACATCTATCATATAAACGTTATATTTTTCCCGGTCGAGCGAGTCCGCGACCTGTGCCGCACTCTGGAGCGATACCTCCCTTTCGGATGAGTTGCCGCCGGCCAGAAGCGCTATATTAAGTTTCTTCATTAATTTTTGAAGTTAAGGGTTGTAAAGATCTGTATATCTGTACTCGAATATATCGTCGAGTAGTTTTATATATTCTTTTGCCTCTCTGTTGTCCGGGTCGAGCTCGCTTGCCCTGATAAAATCGTTCAGGGCCTTCTCATACCTGGTGAACTTATAATTGAGCTTTCCCCGCTCAAGGTATTTTCCGGCGGATACGGTGCCACCCATCTCTAACTCTTTGTTCAGACGTTCCAACCTGCGGCGAGCGCCGTCCGCTACCCATAACCCCTTGTCATAAATATAGTTTACGACACCCCGGGAGAGCATTCCCGTAAGGTCGTCGCCATTTTCGAGAGCCCGACGTATGGCGGTGGAAGAAATCTCTATCTTGGGAGCATTGGATAAAAAAGTCATTCCGGGTGCCATCTTTTCGAATTCGGCTCCCTGCCGCGGGTAGACATATATCCGATAGTTATCCAGCAGGAATTGAAAATCCCGCCAGCGGTGCAGCTGCGGCAGAATGTCCGAACCTACGAGCAGTGAAAATTTCGTTCCCGGATATTGCTCACCGAGAGACCTCAAAGTCTCCACGGTATAGTTAGGGGTTGGTAAACTCATCTCCGCATCGCTCACTATAACATTTCGAGCCGATATCTTTCCCCCGGCGGCGATGCGGGCCATTTCGAGCCTGTCTCGTTCCGGGGCAAGTTCCGAGTTCTTTTTAAGCGGATTTTGAGGAGAAACCAGCATCCACAGTTCGTCGCACAGGCCCGAATCGGCGACAAAACCGGCCACGGCCGTATGTCCGTTGTGCACCGGATTGAACGAACCCGGGTATATAATTACTTCCGGCATTTTAATTTCCTAAAAAAGAGGTGATTGCCGCGGCGACCTCATCTACGGCATTATCGAGGATATCGTTTACCACTGTGATGTCGAACCGGGGGGCATCCCCGATCTCGATGCCAGCTTTGGCTACCCGCCTTTTGATTGTTTCCACCGAATCCGTGCCGCGCCGCTCGAGCCTTCGCTTCAGCTCTCCTATCGAGGGAGGCATGATAAAGATCGAAAGGGCTCTTTTGCCGAATATTTTTTTGAGGTTGATACCTCCTTTAACGTCTACATCGAAAATGATGGAGTTTCCGGCATCCCAAATGCGCTCCACTTCCGAAATGAGCGTACCGTAATGCGTTCCCGCATATACTTCTTCCCATTCGACGAATTCTCCACGGCCGGCAGTTTCCAAAAATTGTTCGCCCGTGACGAAATAGTAATCGACCCCGTGCCTCTCCGTGCCCCGGGGCAGCCTGCTGGTGACGGAGATGGAGAACTCGAGGGTCGGGAAC
>JAJBVJ010000271.1 GCA_020859875.1 Rikenellaceae bacterium | reverse complement strand
CTTCCAGGGTAACGCCGTGGTGAATTACACCGAGCGGGAGGTGCCCTTTACCCGCATTATCGAGCATAAATTTTTCGATTTCGGCACCCAGCCCTCTACCGTCATAACCCGGGAATTTCCGGCGGAGTTCACCCCCGGCACGGAGCCCTGCTATCCGGTGAACGACCGGAAAAATACGGCGCTGTACCAGCGCTACCGCGAGCTGGCCGACCGGACGCCCGGCGTTCTCTTCGGGGGGCGGCTCGCCCAGTATGCCTACCTGGATATGGACGATACGGTAGAGGCGGCTCTCGCGCTGGCCCGCCGCGAACTGCAAGCATAAAACTAACCTACTTAGACCGATATGGCCCTGTGTTATCTTCTTAAAAGATCGCCGAGCAAGGCGAAAACCGATGTGGACGAGATCATGCGCGGTGTGGGATTCCGCAACGTGGGGCTCTCCCAGCCCCCGCACATCGGCAAATTCCGCGATTTTTTCACCACCCTGTTCGGTGTGGTAAAAGCCGGCTTCTCCCTCAAGAGGGGGGATGTGCTCGTGCTCCAGTACAATCTGAGAAAATATTACGGCTTTATGTGCCGCACGGCACACCGCCGCGGGGCAAAGGTGGTGACCCTTATCCACGACCTGGGGAGTTTTTACCGTTCGAAGCTCTCGCACGAAGATGAAATAGCCCGCATCGGCCAATCGGACTACCTGATCGTCCATAACGACCGGATGAAGCAATGGCTTACCGACCACGGATGCAGGGTGCCGATGGGAACCCTCGAGATATTCGACTACCTCTCCTCGACGGAGCCCGCCCCGGTGTCAGAACCCCGCAAACCCTATGGGGTGATCTATGCCGGAACACTGAGCAAAAAAAAGAACGGATTTTTGTACGACCTCGAAGACCATATAAATAATTACAGGTTCATCCTCTACGGGGGCGGTTTCGACCCGGAAGCCATCCGGCGCAGGGAGTGTTTCGAGTATCACGGCTTCGTATCGTCCGACAAACTTGTCGAATCTCCCGGAGGGGAGTTCGGCCTGGTGTGGGACGGGAGCTCGATCCATGCCTGCGAAGGGCCGCGCGGGGAGTACACCCGCTACAACAATCCTCATAAGTTCTCCCTATACTTGCGGTGCGGCATCCCGGTTATAATCTGGAAACAGGCTGCCATGGCTAAATTTATCGACGACCACGGGGTGGGAATATGCGTCGAATCGCTTACCGAGCTCGACCGGGTGCTGGGGGAGATCACCCCCGGGCAATATGCCTCGATGCAGCGGGCCGCCCGTCGTATCGGCGAAAAGCTGGGCCGGGGATTCTATTTCAAGAGGGCGCTCAGGGAGGCGCTTGTGGCACTCGGTGCCCAGAAAGAGATAAACTGGTAACCTCCGGGCCCGATCATTGTATGGTTTCAGGGTAAAAGGAGGATCGAAAGGCACGATCCTCTCATTACCTTTTAAAAACCACAGGATGATCCTCAAAAAGACCATTACCGCCGCGGCAGTATGCCTGGCAGCGATCGCCCTCCGGGGCAGTGCGCAGACCCTCGGCAGAGGGCACGACCTGAGCTTTGTCGCGGGGTTCAATATCGGGGCCACCACACCGGTACCCATTCCCTCGGGGCTAAAGATCACGGGCTACAATCCCCGGTTCAATCCCAAAGTAGGGGCGAATTTCGGCTATTTCTTCAACGACCACTGGGGAATGGGCACCGGATTCCTGCTGAGCTGGAAGCGGATGAAGGTAAATACAAAAGTAACCGAAGTCCATCTTACGGTCGATGTGCCCGATATCGGGGAGTTGACCGGCTATGTCACGGGGAAGAACACCACGAAGGTCAGTACCCTCTACCTCGACAAACCTATTTACGGGATATACCGCATAAACCCCAAATGGCAGGTAAAGGCGGGCGTCTATTTAGCCTCGGTACTTTCGCGCAACTTCAAGGGGACGGTACACGACATTACCATTGTAGTGGAATCGCCCGTTGAGCAGGAAAGGGGCTACGACTACGCGACGTTCGATTACAGCAAAAGCGCCCGTAAGCTCGACATCGGACTCTTCACCGGCGCGGAGTTCCGGATGAACCAGCGGATCGGTTTCTTCGCCGAATTCACCTGGGGGCTGAGGCCCTATTTCCACAGCAAGGTTCCCATCGAGTTCGTCATGCGCAACATCTATTTTTCGACCGGGATGACCTTCCGCCTCTGATATTTCGCGCCGGGATGCGTGTAATGTTAGCCCGAAAAGCTATATTTGCGATTGTCTTATCGAAATTTATGCGAAAGAGGGTCATTGTGGATATGGACGGGGTTCTGGCCGACGTCTACCGGCATTTTATCCTTCTCGAAAGGGAGCGTTACGGTATCGTAATCGATCCCGGGCGGATAGAAGGGGTGAGTGAAGAGGAGGCCTTCCCCCATTTCACACGGATCGTCAATTCCGGGGGATTTTTCCGCCATGCCCCCGTTATGGCCGGCGCCGTCGAAGGACTGCGGCGGCTGGAGGCTTTGTACGACGTTCGCGTGGTCTCATCGGCCACCGAGTTCCCGGCAAGTCTCAGGGAGAAATACGACTGGCTGCGTGAACATTTCCCCTTTATTTCCTGGCGGAGAATGACCTTCGGCGGGAGCAAAGACCTGATCTGCGGTGACATTATGATCGACGATCATACTTTCAACCTGCGGGAATTTCACGGGCGGAAGATCATCTTTACCCAACCGCACAATATAAATATTCAAGAGCCCGGAATAGAGAGGGCAGGCAGCTGGCCGGAGGTGACCGACCTTCTCGGCTGTTAGCACCGCGGCACGGAGGGCCAAACGGCCCCGCCGGATCGAAGCGGGGGACGCATTTGCCGTTTGGTCACACGGCAGTACTATTTTGGCACTATATAGAATTACGGCCGGCGAAATTTGCAGGGTTAAAATATTAACTTTGGGAACCTGATTCAAACTGCAAACCGAACCGGCCATGACCAAAAAAACTTTACTGCTCTTTTGCCTTATTCCCTATATCTGTGGATGCGGCGGCGGTGTGAAAATCACCGAAATATTCACCGAAATGTCTCAGAACCCCGAAGGGGTGTACGCCGAGAGGCCTCGTTTCTCATGGAAATTCGAAAGCCCCGGATACGATGTGGTTCAGACCGCCTACCGGATAGAAGTCGCCTCTTCGGAGAAAGAACTGCGCTCGGGCGCCAATCCGGTATGGGACAGCGGGATGGTCGAATCCGACCGCTCCCATCTTGTGGAATACGGCGGCCCGGCCCTCGGGTCGGGCAGGGAATATTTCTGGCGGGTGACCGTCCGCACCAACCGCGGGGCGGAGGGCCGCAGCTCCATCGGCAGGTGGTCGACCCCGCTGGCCGATTCCGACTGGAAAGCCCTGTGGATAGGGGTCGACAACGAGGAGTCCCTACGGGTGGAAGAAAACCGCACGATCCTTCCCGCACGCTACCTTCGCCGGGAATTCGAAACAGAGGCCAAGGTCGAGCGGGCGGTACTTTACGTTTCGGGCGTAGGCTCCTCGGTCTGCTATATAAACGGGCACAGGGTGGGCGACGATGTTTTCGGCCCCCTGCCTACATGGTATGACGCATCGGTGCCCTACCTTACCTATAATGTCACCGGCCTTGTGAGCAAAGGCGCCAATGCGATCGGGGTCGCCCTGGGCAACGGCCGCTTCCTTACCATGCGACAGGAGGGAATGTTCGGATTCGGGCTCCCGCGCCTTATAGCCCAGCTCGAGATCGAATACGCCGGCGGCGAAAAATATACCCTTGTTACCGACGGCTCCTGGAGAGCTACCGACCGGGGCCCTGTCAGGGAAAACAACGAGTTCGACGGCGAACTTTACGACGCCCGTCTCGAGCTGGGTAGCTGGACGGTGGCCGGCTACGACGATTCCCTGTGGCAGGCAGCCGACATCATGCAGGCCCCCAAAGGCAGGCTCACCCCCCAGCTCTCGCCGAGTCTTGCGGTGATGGAAGAGATCGAACCCGTCACTGTTAAAGAGGCGGGCCCGGGGCGGTATATCGTGGATATGGGTCAGAATATGGTCGGCCTGCAGAAAGTTACGCTCCACGGCCGGAAGGACGAGCCCGTTACGATGCGCTTTGCCGAGGTACTGAAGGATAGCGGCACGGAGCTCTACCTCGACAACATGCGGGGGGGCGCTCGTAACCGACACCTATATCCCGGCCGCCGACGGGGAGTTCACCTATGAGCCGATGTTCGTCTACCACGGTTTCCGCTATATCGAGATCACGGGCGTCCGGCGGGCCCCTTCCGTATCGGATATTTCCGGTAAGGTGGTTTACGACCGGATGGAGACCATCGGCACTTTCGAAACCTCCGAAGAACTCCTCAACAAGATACACCGGAATGCCTACTGGGGAATCCGCGGCAACTACCGCGGCATGCCCACCGACTGCCCGCAGCGGGACGAGCGTCTGGGTTGGCTCGGCGACCGCACCACGGGAGCCTATGGTGAAAGTTTCATATTCGGCAACGCCCTGCTTTACAAAAAGTGGCTGGCCGATATCGAGGAGTCGATGGACGAGCAGGGGAGGATCTCGGACGTATCACCGCGTTACTGGACACTCTGGCTCGACGACGTAACCTGGCCCGCGGCCTATTTCTATGTGGCGGATATGCTCTACAACCAGTTCGGCGACGACTATTCTATCAGGATGCGTTACCCCTCGATGAAAAAATGGCTCTACCACATGATGGACGACCACATGCAGGACAATATCATAGTGAGGGATATATACGGCGACTGGTGCATGCCCCCCGAATCGCCCGAGCTGATACACTCGGAAGACCCCGCCCGCAAGACGCGGGGAGAGGTATTGAGCACCACGGTCTTTTACAGCATCCTGGAACTGATGCAAAAATTCGCCGCGATCAATGGCCTTGGGGACGATGCCGCCGAGTATGCCCGCATAGCCGCGGATATGAAGGAGGCCTACAACAGAAGGTTCTTCGATCCGGCAACGGCCCGGTACGACAACAATACGGTTACGGCAAATATGCTGTCGCTTCGGCTGGGGCTGGTTCCGGAAGGGTTCGAGGAGAGGGTATTTAAAAATATCGTCGAAAAGACCGAGGTCGACTGCAGTGGACACGTGAGCGTGGGCGTACTCGGTATCCAGCACCTTATGCGCGGGCTGACACATAACGGCGCCCTCGAACTGGCATATAAGATCGCCACCAACGAGACATACCCCTCGTGGGGTTACATGATAAACAATGGAGCGACAACCATCTGGGAGTTGTGGAACGGCGATACGGCCGATCCCGCAATGAATTCGCGCAACCACGTGATGCTTCTGGGCGATCTTCTGATCTGGTTCTACGAAGACCTTGCGGGAATCAGGAACGATCCCACCGCTACGGCCTTCAAAAAGATCGTGATGGCCCCGGTATTTCCCGAGCGGCTGGAACACGTCCACGCCACTTACCAGTCGCCCTACGGCCTTATAGAAAGCAGCTGGAAGCGAAGCGGCAACAGCCTTACATGGCACGTAACCATTCCGGCAAACTCCTCGGCGACCGTCAAAATCCCGGCCCGCTTCGGCATCCATATATCACCGGATGCACCCGGAGTGCGCTCGGTCGCAGAGGACGAGGGCGATCTGGTCATCGAGATCGGATCGGGGAGATACACTTTCAGCTCGTAAAGCGGAGGGAATATCCAACGATAAGGGGGGGGCCGAACAGCCTCCCTTATTTGCTACGGGCAGCTTCTCCCCCTCCGGCGGAAACCATATCCGAAAGACATCCCCTTTGTGACGCGGCCCCGAGCCGACCCGGAGTGTTTTCGAAGCCCGACCAGGAAGCGGTGCGCATAAAAAAAAGCCGCATAACTGCGGCCATCCGTTATTTATATTTCGTACCGGGAGGGAGACTTGAACTCCCGACCTCATGATTATGAATCATGCGCTCTGACCAGCTGAGCTATCCCGGCGACTGTCACCCTTGGGGGTAAAGCAGTGCAAAAGTAGGTTTTTATTTTAAATCTGCAAAAGAATAACCTCTAATTTTGATCCCCACGATACCGTCAGAAGGTAGCCACGATCTCGAGTGTGACCTTATCCTGCAACAACTGGTTACGCGAAAAGTCCCCCGGGCGGCGGTTGACGAAATATTTTTCGAACTGCAGGCGCAGTTCCGAGCCCACTATCTTGCCGGTAAAGCCGAAATTGACCCCGACGGTGGCCCTGTTGGCCGAGAAGATGTCCAGCAGTCCGTCCGTATCGGCGAACTCTATATTTTCCCCGATATCCCACCTGCCGACGGGGGCGATATATTCCATAACTTTCGATTTGGGAAGGTGGAACTGATAGTAGCCCTGGACATGCGCCGTATGCATCAGCCGCAGACCGTCCATGCGGAGCCTGCGCTGGGCATATTCGCTCTCGATGGTGAAATTTTCGGCCGAATAACTCAGCTCCGCACCCCACAGCCGCATACGCTGGGTATGTTCCACAACCGAGACGGTTCCGTCCGCCTCGTGGAACACCTTGGTACTGGCCGGGGTGTGGCCGTTGTAATGGCCGAGGGCCCCGTGAAACCCGAGTGGCCGGCCCAGTTCCAGTTTCGTAACTATGTTTATCTTGTTGTCCCACTCGGGATTGTTGGTGCCCGATCCGTTGAAAAGTCCGAAATTGATCCTTGCAGGCACTTTCGGCAGGCGGTACCTCACCAGTGCCCCCAGATCCCTCGAACCGATGGACGAGACCGTGTGGCCTGTGTGGCTGCCGTTATAGGTGGTGGTATAGTACGTTGTTAGGAATTTGGCGAGAAAGGAGCGGTTGGAAAATATACTCGTGTTGGGGCCGCGGTCCAGATCTGTGCTGAACCGGTATTGCTGCTGGCCGAGGGTGGCCTCGAACCGGTCGGTATAATAGGTTACGTAGGAATCGAGGATGGAGAGTTTGCCCTCGTTGCTGAAATCTATCTGGATGGCATATTTCATCCGCGGGCTGGCATGTCCCCGCACCCCGATTCGGGAATTGCGCACATTGAAACGGTGACTGCCGTCATAAAGGCTCGTTTCGAATTTGGCCTTGACGGCCCCGAACACTTCGGGGATATAGCTGACGCCGGAAACTTCGACACTGTCCGCCCCTTCGGCCCGGGCCGCCGCCGTGACGGTGAAAGCTGTGAGCACGGCAAGAACTATCTTTTGCAACATTCCTCCTGTAAGTTTGGTTTACAGGGTGCAAAGGTATTTCATTTTTCAGATACCGCAATACGCGATAAAAGGCCGGTTACTTGTTTTCCAAATCCCGGTTCTGCGTTTTCAGAAGGTCGCGGATCTCACCGAGGAGTTCCTGGTCTTTGGTGGGCGGTACGGTGGTCGGTGTCTGGTCTTTTTTACGCTCGAGTTTGGAGAGAAGCCGCACGAAGAGGAAGATCGAAAAGGCGATTATCAGGAAGTTGATGCAGGTTTGCAGGAAAGCGCCGTATTTTATCGAGACGGCAGGGGGATCGGCTGTGGCCTTTTTGAGGATGAATGCAAGGTCGGTGAAATCGACCCCGCCGACCAGTATCCCCACGGGCGGCATGATAATGTCGGCCACCAGCGAATTTACGATCTGCCCGAAGGCTCCACCCACAACTACGCCCACCGCAAGGTCGATCACGTTGCCCCGCATGGCGAATGCCTTGAAATCTTTGAGAAAACCCATCTTTTTTACCGTATTAAATTATTTCCCACCGTGTGCAAATATGGTACTAACCGGGCGGTCTCGTTCCCGGATCCGGCGGCTTCCACACCCCGCCCGGGCGGGTCATTTCATCCAGGCACCGGTGATCTTGCCGATAAACATCTTATGGAAGTCGTCGTCCGGGTAGATCTTGCCCGGAATCGTACTGTCGACAAAGGCCTCCTTCGAGAGGAAATCGCCGTATATCTTCCGGCAATCGAGCACCAGCCGGGCCTGGGCGAAAGCCACACCCGAAGATGTTGCCACCGGTGTAAGACCGGCCCGGGCAACCTTGTCAGTGTCGCGTCCGGAGAGGCTTCCCAGAAGGGCCAGCTCCCGCCGGTAGCCGCTTCCCAGAAAACTCAGGGTAAAGTTGTCATACTCCTCCATGAACCGGAAGGTATAGCGCTGCGGCCGCACGAAACAGAGCGCCACCGGCAGGTTCCACAGGGTACCGGCAGATCCCCAGCTGGCGGTCATGGTGTTGAAACTCTCCGGTGTACCGGCTGTAACCAGCATCCACTGCTTGCCGATCAGGTCGATAAAATTTCCCTCGATTTGGGACGGCTCGATACTCTTTAAATTTATCTTATCCATACAATGCCGTTTTTGTAGTGTACGGTGAGTCAAAAAATATGCCCGGGCGACTACTTGGAGCGGATAACCGATTTTATATTCTCGATCAGCATCGACACCGCGACAGAGTTGAATCCCCCCTCTGGAATAATCACGTCGGCATATTTCTTCGAGGGCTCCACGAACTCCTCGTGCATGGGTTTCACCGTCTGAATATACTGGTTGACCACCGACTCCATAGTCCTGCCGCGTTCCACAACGTCGCGCAGAAGCCTGCGCGAGAGCCTCAGGTCGGCATCGGTATCCACAAAGACCTTCATGTCCATAAGCTCCCGAAGTTCCCGGTGGTCGAAGATCAGTATTCCCTCCACAATCAGCACTTTCGAGGGGAGCACCGTGACGGTCTGCTCCATCCGGGCGTGCTCGACAAAGGAATAGACCGGCCGGTCGACCGGAACCCCGCTCTTGAGCATCTTCACGTGAGCGACCATCATGTCGGTATCGAAAGACTGCGGATGGTCGTAATTGAGCTTGGTGCGCTCTTCGAAGGTAAGGTCGGGATAATTCTTGTAGTAGAAGTCGTGGCTCAGGGTGACTACATCGTCCCCTTTGAACGCCTCCTGCAGCCTTTTGACCAGGGTGCTCTTCCCCGAACCGGTACCCCCGGCAACACCTATAACGGTAACATCCATGATTTTTACTTTCTGGTTACGCTTTCAAAGATATAAAATACCCGCAATTTTCATGCGCCGGCTGTTTTCGAAAAAGGGCCCCAATAGATAATTTTCAGGTATCGGGATTAAGGCCGGCCGCCGGCAGGCTCAAAACCGGAACCATGCCGCCGGTGGGGGTGGCCCGGGGAAGAGAATCTTCCGTTTCGAACGGGTAATCAGATAGAGCACACATTCTGTGGCATGAAAATCAGGCCGGCGAGAGCTCCGGCTCTCCGGCGGACGGTCGAATGGGCGAAGGAGCGCGTAAGAAATTTTTTCCTGTTTGAATTATTCCGATGGAATCGGAATAATGAGTGTTAAAAATTTTAGTGCTCCGAGCTGTAAACATTCGGCGGGGAAAAGCCGGTCAGGCCTTGACTTTTTGCTACTTTTAACTTCGTTTTCCTCCTTGCGGCTCAGGCTGCTCCGAGTAAAACTCGGCAGCCTTCGCTCCGCTGCGTCGGTTGTATCAAGACAAAAAGTGCCGAAGAAACAACCGTACATTCGGATAGCGATCCCTAATAGAAAACCCGGCACGGGGATATTATGGTGGTTAGGGAATGGTTGAGAATAGCAATTAAGGAAGGTTGTTTTATTTCCACTTTTAACTTCGTTTTCCTCCTCCTTGTATGGCCAAGTCAGCAAGCTACTTGGCTCATATTTCGTTCGTCGGTTGAGTGTCCAAAAAGTGGCAAAAAGACACCGCCGCGCCGGATCAGGCGCCAGCTTCCGGGAGCATTTGTTGGGCTTTGCCCTTCCTCGTCCTTGCAAGGCATAGCTCAAGCTTCGCTTGGCTCTGCTCCTGCTTCGTTCCTCGGTTCCCTCGTTACACGATAACTCAGGTGATATCCCTCACGCAACTTTTTCCCTGCTCCGGCTAAAAACGGCGGGGTTTTTGACCTTCGGTCTTCCTCCTCCTTGCGAGGTCGAGCCTGCGAGCAGTCTCTCCTCCCGCTTCGTTCGTCGGTTCCGGCTCCGCCGGATAGGGGGATTTTCAATAGTGGTACCCGTAAGAGGAGTTTATGGCTGTTTTTCTTTCCCCTTTTAAGTTCCTTTTCCTCCTCCTTGCAAGGCATAGCTCAAGCTTTGCTTAAGTTCCTTTTACTCCTTCTTGCGGGGCATAGCTCAAGCTTCGTTTGGCTCTGCCCTTGCTTCGTTCGTCGGTTTCATCAAGACAAAAGTAGGGAGAAAGAACTTTGCATTCGGATAGACGAGTCGAGAGAGAAAAATCCCAAGCATGGAAAGTTTAGCCGGACGCCAAAGTGCCGAAACCGGAATCATGCCGCCGGCAGGCTCGGCCCCAGGGTATACCGCCTAAGGGAGGAAGGAGGTTCCTCTCTCGAAGTAAAGAGCACTCCTGTCTCACGCATCGATATTGGCGTATGTCGCGTGCTTTTCGATAAATTCGCGGCGCGGCGGCACGTCGTCCCCCATAAGCATGGAGAATATTCGGTCGGCCTCGGCGGCGCTGTCTATGGTAACCTGCCGCAAGATGCGGGTTTCGGGATTCATAGTCGTGTCCCAGAGCTGTTCGGCATTCATCTCACCCAGACCTTTGTACCTTTGCACATGGGCACCCTTCGCCCCGAACTCTTCGGCGACGGCATCGCGCTCCTCGTCCGACCAGCAGTAACGCTCGATCTTGCCTTTTTTGTAGAGATAAAGGGGCGGTGTGGCAATGTACACGTGGCCGTTCTCGATCAGAGCCTTCATCTCGCGGAAGAAGAAGGTAAGCATCAGCGTGGCGATGTGGCTTCCGTCCACGTCGGCATCGGTCATTATTATTATCTTGTTGTAGCGGAGTTTGTCCATATTGAGGGCCTTGCTGTCTTCTTCGGTGCCCTTGGTTACCCCGATGGCCAGAAACATATTCTTTATCTCCTCGTTTTCCCACATCTTATGCTCCTGTGCTTTCTCCACATTCAGTATCTTGCCCCTGAGCGGCATGATGGCCTGGAATTCGCGGTCGCGGCCCTGTTTGGCCGTACCGCCTGCCGAGTCACCTTCGACGAAGAAAATCTCCGTACGCTGCCGATCGCGCGAAGAGCAGTCGGCCAGCTTGCCCGGAAGACCCGACCCCGAGAGGACGGTCTTGCGCTGAACGAGCTCCCGCGCCTTACGCGCCGCATGGCGGGCGGTGGCGGCGAGGATCACCTTCTCGACAATCTGGCGGGCATCCTTGGGGTGCTCCTCGAGATAGTGGGTGAGGGCCTGTGATATGGCGTAATCCACCGCCGGGGAGACTTCGCTGTTGCCCAGCTTTGTCTTGGTCTGCCCCTCGAACTGCGGCTCCTGAACCTTTACTGAAATGATGGCCGTGAGCCCTTCGCGGAAGTCGTCGCCGCTGATCTCGAACTTGAGCTTCGAGAGCATTCCCGACTCGTCGGCATACTTTTTCAGGGTGCGGGTAAGGGCCCGGCGGAACCCGGTGAGGTGGGTTCCCCCCTCTATGGTGTTGATATTGTTAACATAGGAATAGACGCTCTCGGTGAAGCCCGTGTTATACTGGAGTGCAGCCTCCACGGGGATGCCGTCCTTTTCGGTGTCGAGGTAGATCGAATCCTCGATCAGGGGCTCGCGCGTGGCGTCGAGAAAGCGGATAAATTCCTTGAGCCCCTCGGTCGAGTAATACTCATTGCGGATATAATTCCCGCTATCGTCCCTGCGCCTTTTGTCTGTAATATTCAGGTGCACGCCCTTGTTCAGGAAGGCCAGCTCCCTCAGCCTTGCCGAGAGGATGTCGTAATTGTATTCGGTGACTATGAAAATAGTGTCGTCGGGCTTGAAAGTGATGGTAGTTCCCGTTTGGTCGGTTTCCCCGACGATCTCGAGCTCGGTGATCGGGGCACCCTTGCTGTACTGCTGGCGGTAGACTTTACCGTCCCGCGAGCGCACCTCGGCTACCAGAAGGTTCGAAAGGGCATTCACACAGGAGACACCCACGCCGTGGAGCCCGCCGGAGACCTTGTAGGAATCCTTGTTGAACTTTCCCCCTGCATGGAGCACCGTAAGTACCACTTCGAGAGCCGACTTGCCCTCTTTTTCGTGGTGGTCGACCGGAATTCCGCGCCCGTCGTCCGAGACCGTGATCGAGTTGTCCTCGTTAATGGTGACCTCTATATTGCTGCAATATCCGGCCAAGGCCTCGTCGATCGAGTTGTCCACCACCTCGTAAACGAGGTGGTGCAGACCTTTCTCGCCGATATCCCCGATATACATCGCGGGGCGCTTGCGCACGGCCTCGAGGCCTTCCAACACCTGTATGCTGGAGGCCGAATATTCTTCCTGTTCGTTTAATTTAGGTTGTTCCAGTTCGTTGCTCATATTCTGCTTCGTTATATCTTCGGCGCCGGCTCTGCCGGCATTTTTATTCTTTTTCGTTCGCCCCGCGGACGATCCTTTCAAACCCGGGACGTGGGCTGCGGCTGTGCGCCCGAGGCCAGTATCGGGGCAATGTCCAGCTCTTCGACCCTTCCCTGCATAAAACGGAAAGTACGGGCCGGATATTCTTCGATAATGCCGATATTATGCGTCGACATCACCACCGAACACCCCCTTTCCGATATTTCGCGGAACAGCTCCAGAATCCCGTTTGCCGCGGCGGGGTCGAGGTTTCCGGTGGGTTCGTCGGCAAGCAGCACGTCGGGGCTGTTGACCAGCGCACGGGCAATGGCAAGCCTCTGCTGTTCGCCCCCCGAGAGCTGGAAAGGCATTTTATACTCCTTGTTGGTGAGCCCCACGATGCGGAGTACCTCTTCGATCCGGCGCCGGATGTCGGTCTCGCTCTTCCATCCGGTGGCTTTCATCACGTAATGGAGGTTGGAGAAGACGTTGCGGTCGGAAAGTAGCTGGTAGTCCTGGAAGACGATCCCCATACGGCGGCGAAGGTAAGGTATCTCCCTGCGCCGGAGTGTGCGAAGGTCGTACCCTGCGACGAAGCCGCGGCCCTCGGCAAGTGGAACTTCCCCGTAAAGCGTCTTTAAAAGGGGGCTTTTGCCGGAACCGACCTTGCCTATCAGGTAGACGAACTCGCCGCGCCCGACGGCAAAATCCACATCGCTCAGCACGAGCTCGCATCCCCGGAGGCGGTTACGCCCCTTTCCGATCCTTTTCCGGGCGTCCCGGATGTGGTAGATCGACGCCCCACGCAGCTCTATTACGTTTTTGTCTATCATTTTAGGGGTTCATGCAATAACTTACAAAGATAATATTTTTTCGCCGTTTTCCCCATTATAACCCGCCCGGCGGATCATTATTCCCGAAAAATCGGCCCCTACGCTCTCCGCGGGTTTGGCGGTCGGTTTTTTTTCGGTTATTTTTGGTCTGTATTATCATATACAGAGGCGTGTAATCCACGACAACCATGAAGATACTGCGCTATTACGACGATATTTTCCAGGCCCAGGCCGACTGCCAGTACCTTGTCAGCCAGGGAGTGCCGGCGGAGGTATTCAACGAGAATACCGGTCTGGTCATACCCATAACCTATGCAAACCCTACCATGCGGCCCTATATCGGCGTCGGGGACGAGTTCTACGACCGGGCCGCCGAACTGATCGAGCCCGAGCCGGTTCCGCAGTCTGTTTGTCCCGGATGCGGCAGCGGCGAGATCACCCTCGGCTTCCCGGCCAGGGATAAAAAGACAAGCCGTATAATGCGGGCCGTAATGCTTCCCATTATGATCCTTTCCAGCCATATCGGGAACATCCGGCGGGTGTGGCACTGCAGGGCCTGCGGTAAAGAATTCCGCACATGAACCCAGCCGCAATGCAAGAGGACGGCAGGATCGAAATACACCCCCTCGAACCTTTCCTGCCGAAGGGGGCTACACTGCTCATGCTCGGCAGCTTCCCGCCCCCGCGGGCCCGTTGGAGCATGGAATTTTACTACCCGAATCTCCAGAACGATATGTGGCGCATCTTCGGGTTGGTATTTTTCGGCGACAGGGAACATTTTATGGAGCTTTCCCGGGAGGGCGGGCAGAATGCAAAAAAAGTATTCTCGAAAGACAAGCTGGAGGATTTCCTGACCCGGAAAGGGATAGCCCTTTCGGACACTGCAAGTATGGTCATCCGGCAAAGGGGGAACGCATCGGACAAATTCCTGGAGATCGTCACACCGGTCGACCTCGGTTCGCTGCTGGGCCGAATTCCCGAATGCCGCTATATCGTCACCACGGGCGACAAGGCAACTTCGACACTTGCATCGCTGACCGGCGCCGCAGAGCCGCCGGTGGGCGGGTGCGTCGATTTTCACTTCGGCGGTCGGCCACTGCGCCACTACCGCATGCCCTCCTCCTCCCGCGCATATCCCCTTGCCCTCGAAAAAAAAGCCGGGATTTACGCCCGCATGATGCGGGAGATAGGATTGTTGTAAAATTTTTTTGAAGATTCTTTCATTTGCCGATTATTGCACCACCTTTCCGGGCGCCGGAGGCGGCCGGTATTTCAGGGAGCTTAGCCGTACGGTGGTCGTAGATAAAGCGGTCAGCCGCGCGACATCTTTTGCGGCCCGGCGGCCAAAGGGGATCACGTCCGTATATCCGCCCGGAAAATGCGTGAAGTTATGTCCTGGTATGCGGAGGGAAATTCGTGGTGGGCATCCGGTAGCCACGGTGCAAGATATGGGCCGAAGAAATGTGTCCGGCCCAAGAGGCCTTATCGGGGAGAGGGATCGGCAGCCGCGGCGGTCGCGGATCACCCGCAGTATATTTTTGAAGCCGTCCCCATTTTTCATCTCACAAGGGGTGTTCCCGACCGACATTGTCTCTGCGGGGATGCTCGAAAAGCGGGATACTCCTTTGTAGGAAGCCTGCACCGATGTGCGGTTAAAAACGCAACAGGTGACAGGGGCTCGAACTCTACGAAATATGCATGCCCTCAGGCGAAAAATGAGGCGATGCCGTAGTAGAGCATCACGAAACAGGTGACAAGTTTTAGGCCCGTGCCCGCCGCGAAGGCGGCGAAGGCACCCATTGCCACCCTGAAGGCTTTATTGTGATCCCGGCTGTCATGGATAAGTTCCCCGAGGAAGGCCCCCAGGAAAGGACAGAAGATTATCCCCCACGGCGGTAAGATAAAAAGCCCGGCAACCATTCCAGCGACCGACCCCACCGTTGCGGCCCTCGAACCCCCGAACTTTTTGGTGAACCACGCCGGTAAATAAAAATCCAATACCGTGACCGCGAGTGCCGCCGCCCCGAGGACAAGCAGCAGTGTACCGGAGAGTTCCGTCCACCGGCAAAAACCGAGAATCACGAGCCCTGCATAGCCGATCGGCGGCCCGGGCAAAACAGGAACCAGGCAACCTATTGGCCCCATCAGCAGGCATAATATCCCTATGACTGCGAGCAACAGATCCATTTCAAACGAGTATTACAAGAAGGGAGATGAGAAATCCGCCCGCAAAACCGGCCGTTACCTGCAGCGGGGTATGGGCTCCGAGGTACATTCTCGCAGAGGCAAGGGCCCCGCACCCGGCCACCATCGCGACCACCGCCGGCATAAAATTGCCCAGGTCGAAATGCTGCAGGAAAAGAACGAGAGCCAGGGTGCCCCCCGCCCCGATCATATGTATGCTAATCTTCCAGTAGAAAGTAACTACGAAAGCCATCGTGATGCAGGCCGCCCCCGCCAGCAGAAAACGCTGGACGACCACCGCACCGAAGTCCCCCTTTATCATAAATGCGCACAGTACGTAACTGAGCGCCGTTATCATCAGCGGAAGCACCCGATCGCGGCGGGAGGCCAACATAACGCCTTTCACCACCCCTACACTGTTGAGCAACCCTATACAGACCAGCGGCAGTACACACGTATTGAGAAGCACTACAAGGATATAATAGACTTTGATCCTGCCCGGAAGATAATTCAACCCGGTGCCGTAGAGCAGCACCAGCACCCCGAAAAAGGGCATCAACAGCGGGTTCATCACAATCGAAATCAGATGGGAAAGGGTAAGGGCCAACCCCCTGGCCGGGCGTCGAACATCGTCCGTCGGAACGGTCAATGAAATACCGGAGACTGTGCAATTATCGTTATTTTCCATTCGATATGAGTTCCCCGCGGAGCGAGTCTCCGCCGTAAGATGCAAAAATAACTATAATAATTTTAATGCAGTCTTTCGTTCGTCGGTTGGCATGGCCTTCCTACTTTTCGCTCGGCAAAACCTGAGCTTCGCTCGTTTTGCCCTCACTCATTCGTCAGTTCGTTCGTCGGTTCCGGCACGGCCGAAATACAATTCCGGCCGAGTATCGTAGGCAGGGGCCCTACCGGCTTACCGCCGACAGGGCGTGGGTTTTTCGGATATTTCTGTGAATGCATTATGATTGCCACGGCCTGAAATCGTATGAAAATATTGGCGCCTACCCAGGTAGTTTAATACCTCCACCATTTTGCCGTACCAGCCGGTTTTGCTCCGCAATAATAGAATCGAATGGATAGCGGTCGCTATGCAGTCGCTTCGGCCGTCTGGTAAGTGGGCTCCTCCCCGAAAGGAGTCTCCCCATGGATCAGCAGAAACTTGCCGGGCTCCATCATCACCGATTCGACCCCGATACGGGTCACCGTATCGACGAACGGGCGCGGGTCGGCCGTATCGCTCACGAAGAGGCCGTAATTCATCGGGATGGCTATCTTGGGTTCGAGGGCCCTCACAAGGCGGAATGCATCCACGTCGTCCATACACCCGTTGCGGCCGTTAATGCAGAGCATCATCACATCGGGATTTCCACCGAGCGCATTCTTTACCGACGCGGGAATAGTGTCCTCGCGCCGGGTCATGCCGCTCAGGTAGACACGGAATTTCCCGGCATTTATTGCAAGTCCCACCGCGTCGCTGTCGTTGTGGTAGGCCGCGACACCCCGTACACGTATATTCCCGTAGGAAAAACTGTTCTCCCCGGGTGACAGGGTGACCAGCCGGGCGGGGTTGAATCCGAGCCTGCGGCAATGGGCGGTAACGCTTTTAGGGCCCATAATAACACAATTATGGCAATATTTATAGAGCGATAGAACCGTATCTTCGTCGAAATGGTCCGGCTCGTCGCTCGTTATGCATACTATGTCGGGTTTTATCTCTTCGGCCGTAACGGGTGCGGGGAAACTGCGCTTCTTTCCACTCCGGCGCAAACTGTCGGATAAATAGGGATCTACAACTATCCTCACACCACCCGCTTCGAGCAGGAAACCTCCCTGCCCGAGCCAGGTTATTCCAAGCTCACTGTTGTCAGATGTCATTATTTAAATAGATATTTCTCAGATTAAGTCAAAAACCGCAGGATTTTTTCGTCTGCGGTATGACTCTTATTACACAATCCGTACCATTCGCCGGTGGAAAACACTCCCCGGAACAGACCTCCGTAACAAGAGGGATAAAGTGTGTAAAAGATGGCTCGTAATGATATAAATGGTACCGGAACGGTATCTGTTTCGGGCCTCCGGAAGAGTAGAAACGGCCGTTGGAATGACATTCAAAGGCGGTGGATATACTCCGAAACGATAAGCCGGACATCCCCACCGGCCGGGAGGCCTCTGACCGTGCTGTGAGTAAGGATAATAAAAAATTTCCGACTCCGTCGAAAAAGAGATTCGGTATGGATTTTTAAGGCCGGCCGCCGTAACGTGGTGGCTCAGGGGTGTACCGACGACTAAACTCGGAGCACATAAGGAATTTTTTTCCTGTTTGAATTATTCCGAGGTATCGGAATAATGAGTGTTAAAAATTTTAGTGCTCCGAGCTGTAAACATTCGGCGGGGAAAAGCCGGTCAGGCCTTGACTTTTTGCTACTTTTAACTTCGTTTTCCTCCTTGCGGCTCAGGCTGCTCCGAGTAAAACTCGGCAGCCTTCGCTCCGCTGCGTCGGTTGTGTCAAGACAAAAGTAGGTAGAAGAAACCTTGCACTCG
>JAJBVJ010000069.1 GCA_020859875.1 Rikenellaceae bacterium | reverse complement strand
GATCGGCTTTTTTTGGTCGTTTCCGGGAACTGTTTTTTGAATTCACCCGGCAGGTTAGTAAATTTGCCCTGCCAAACCGGAATGCCGATCCGATTCATTCGGATGCCTCTTAAATTCCGGGTCATCGTAAAAACATTTTCATGGACAAATTAGTGTCCGCCAACAGCCGAACCTTCCTTATTGTCACATTGGGAGGACTGGCGGCATTCGGCCCGCTTGTGACCGATATGTATCTGCCGGGGCTTCCCGCAATGACGGATTTCTTTTCTACTTCCGTTTCCCTGGTTCAGTCGGGGATCACCGCCAGTATGCTCGGCCTTGCGGCGGGTCAACTTTTGATCGGCCCCGTAAGCGACCGGGTCGGCCGCCGCCGACCTCTTTTATGGTCGATGTGGCTCTTTATGGTCTCCACCGTGCTCTGTATTTTCGCCCGGAGTATCGAATCTTTCATCTTTTTCAGGTTCGTTCAGGGCGTGGCCGGTTCGGGAGGTATCGTACTTTCGCGGTCGATCTCGGCCGACCTGTTCACCGGGAAGGATCTCGCCCGTTTTTTTGCCGTCATAGCCGGGGTGCAGGGGCTCGCTCCAGTGGCGGCCCCGGTTCTGGGAGGGGCCGTATTGAGTTTCACCGACTGGAAAGGGGTATTCTGGGCACTTCTTTTTATCGGTGCACTGCTTACCGTCCTCTGTTACTTCTACCGGGAGACCCTGCCGGTAGAAAAACGGAGCAAAGGGAATCTAATGCAAACCTTCCGGCTTTTCGGGCCTGTGCTGCGCAACAGTAAATTTATGCTCTGCGTTAGCCTTCTCTCCTTCTCGATGGCGATACTTTTTGCATACATCGCGGCATCGCCTTTCATATTCCAGGAATATTACGGCCTCTCTCCACTCGTTTACAGCCTATACTTCGCGGCGAACACCCTTGCCGTAATGGCCGGCACAATATGCTCGGGACGGTTCTCCACCCCTGCTAAAGCCGTCAAGGCCGGGGTATACCTGATGGTGCCGCTCGCCGCCGCCACGTCGGCTATACTTATGGCAGGTCTCGGTTTCGGGTATATCTGCCTGCCGCTGTTCGCCCTGCTATTTGCGACCGGACTTACCTTCCCCTCGTCGGCAACCATCGCCATCGAAAGCGAGCGTAAAAATGCCGGTACAGCGGCAGCGGTTCTCGGGGCAATGAATTTCATATTCGGGGGCATCGTCACTCCCCTTGTCGGACTGGGGAATATGCTCGTTTCGACAGGCATTGTGCTTACCGGGTGTGCGGTCTTAGCCTTTCTTTTGACGCTCGTACTTTTCCGGGGAAAGGCGTCCCACGGTAAAGACCCCCGTTAGACGGGAGAAAAGCAGGCAAGTGTAAATCCTCGTTAACACTATTTAACACTCCGGTTGCTGTATCCGTTCATTTATTTACTTATTTTACACGAATAAATAACGGTAAAATGAAATCGGCCATTTTAGCGCTTCTGCTTTCTTCCCCGAGTTTTTTATTCGCCCAAAGCGGCGGTTATAGCCACCGGGTGGTCGATGCGGCCGGTGAGCCCGTGGGGTGGGCAACCGTAATCGTCCAGGACGCCGATTCCGTAGTGGTAGAGGCCGTATTGTCGGTCGCCGACGGTCGCTTTTCTCTCGATAAACGGCCCGCCGACAACAGCATTATAATCATCCAGCACCTCTCCTACCAAACGGTTGTGGTTTCCGGAGCGGAACTTATGGCCTCTTGTGCCGTCACCATAACCGAAAAGGAGAATACGATCGAAGATATTGTGGTAAGGGGCGAAAGGCCCCTTGTTACGATCGTCGGCAACTCGCTCTCATACGATGCCGGGGTACTGACAAAAGACCGAATAGTAACCACCGCCTACGACGTAGTAAAGGAACTACCCGGGGTCACGGGCAGCGACGATGAGCTTCAGCTGGTCGGAGCGGGTAATTTCACCATCGTTATCAACGGGCAGATAACTTCCATGTCGCTTTCACAATTATATGCCCTGCTGCGATCCATCCCCGCAGGTATGGTCACAAGGATCAACGTTTCTTACAACGCCCCGGCAAAGTACAATTTCAACGGAGCGGTAATAGAGGTGGAACTGGCCGACAATACCGGTTACGAGGGAACCACCGGCGAACTGTCCGCCGACTATTTCAACCAATTCTATTCGGGCGGAAGAGTACGGGGAAGCATGAATGTGGAGAAAGAGCGATACAGCTTAAGTGTGCTGGGGAACGTTGGCCGGAGGAAAACCCGTAGCGGGGACGATATGTACACTCGTCACTACTTCGAGGGTGACTATGTGGATATTACACACGATACCCGTAAGACGGGCAAACCTACCGCATACTCGATCCGGGCGGCAGGGGATTATAAACCTGTCGGCGGCGGTAATCTGAACCTCTCCTACTACTACTCCGGGAGCACCTCGACGGGTGTCGCAAGGGCCGAAAATTTATTCGACGGGGTGAACATTTCGCGCCGGGTGGCAAGTACGAATGAAAAGAAAAGCAAAACCCACCTGCATAACCTCCATTTCCAATACAACGGCAAGTTGACCGCAGGAGCGGACTACACCCGCTACAACAGTCCGGACAAGGGGCTGTACAGGGATTACGAGAACAGTGTCGCCGAAACGGACTACCGGTTCCGCAATTCACAAAAGGTGGACAAACTTGATATGTTCATCAATAAATCGTCCGCTGTGAACGACTGGAACCTCGGCTACGGACTCCATTTCAACAGCGCGTGGTCGGACAATAATTCCGACTACCTCTATTCCGTATCGGAGGGTGCGGCCGTATCTGCCGTTTCGAATACCCTGAGCAGCCAGTCGGAATATTTCGCCAATATGTTTTTCGAGGTAAGTAAGCAGATCACTCCGAAGCTCGGCATAAAATTAGGGGTGAAGGGGGAGTACCAGTATTCGAATATAGAGAACGACGGAGTGAAACGGAACATCTGGAGCCAGTGGGCCGTTTATCCCGACGCTTCCCTGACATATATGGCTTCAGAAAAGCATATGCTCCAATTAAACGTTACGAGCGACAAAAGCTACCCGCCCTACTGGGCTCTCAGCGCGAACGAGACCCAGTACAATTCATATTCTTATATCAAAGGTAATCCCAACCTCAAGCCCTCCAGCCAGTATGAGGGACAACTGGTATATATTTTCAACCGAAAATATATGCTGATGGTCTTCGCATCTTACAACAAGGATGCAGTCAGGCAGATGCCATACCAGCTGGAAGCCAGGCGGCTGACCGAGTACGAGTATATAAATTTCG
Organism: Rikenellaceae bacterium; assembly: GCA_020859875.1. Taxonomy (GTDB): domain Bacteria; phylum Bacteroidota; class Bacteroidia; order Bacteroidales; family Rikenellaceae; genus WRDF01. The sequence goes on along the minus strand of JAJBVJ010000069.1, from coordinate 14,698 downwards.
ATTTCAGTCTCCAGTACGGTTTCGCCCTTATCGTTCCTTTCAGGATCGGCAAATTCCTCGATTCGAGGGCCGTTTTGAACGGGGTGCAGATAGTGGACCGCATTCCCGATTTCCACGGGATGAATATCCGCCAAAGTGCGTTTCTTCCGGTAGTGTCCCTGAATAATACCGTCCCGCTGTATCACGGCAAAACCCAAAAGGTAGACCTTCAGGTCGACGCCCGCTACCAGGGGCCGGCCATCCAGGGTATAATGGATCTGGGAGAGGCCTATATGCTCGATGCGGGGATCCGGTGGACGATCTCCGAGAAGCTGTCGGCCTCGGTAAAGGTAGACAATATCCTGCGCCGCCAAACACCGCGGCCCATAAAGATCGACTGGGCCCGCCAGTACAGCAGGATGGAGCAGCTCGATTTCCGAACGGTTACGGTCAATCTCACGTGGAGGTTCGGAAAGTATGAGGAAAAGCAGTTGCAAAGCGTAGACAGCTCCCGGTTCGGGAAGAATTGAACACCGCCCGGAAAGTTAAATTACGTCCCACGGTGTAATGACTGCCGTGGTTAGCCTTCTATACGTGGGTTCTCTATTTTGGAATTCCGTAATTAAATTCGTAGGCGGATTCCCCAACTGTCCCTTCAAGGGGAATATGTTTCATTTTTTTCTTCTTTATTTAATGCGGTAAATTTTTAACAACCGTGACGAGATCGACCTTCAAGGCGGGTATAAGGGATTATCTTTGCATACAAGACAAATTACCGGCTGCACCCTGTGGGAAAACATGGGAAAACTGTCTTCCCGCCCGCCGCAGCCGAACCATCGATAAAAATTATGTGTGGAATAGTATGTATGTTCGCGGTCGAATCCGGTGTGGAAGAGTTCAGGCCGAAAGTGCTGCAGATGGCCAAAAAGATACGCCACCGCGGCCCCGACTGGTCGGGGATATATTGCGGCGGCAGGGCCATTATGGCCCATGAACGCCTCTCGATCGTCGACCCCGAATCGGGCGGACAACCCCTGCGGAGTAAAGACGGCAAATTGATACTGGCCGTCAACGGCGAGATATATAACCACCGCGAACTGCGTGAGCGGCTTGCAGGGAAATATGAGTTTCAGACGGGTTCCGACTGCGAGGTGATCCTTGCGCTTTACCGAGAGAAAGGTGTCGGCTTCCTCGAAGACCTGAACGGTATTTTTGCTTTCGCTCTATACGACCAGGAGAATGATGTTTACCTGATCGGCCGCGACCATATCGGTATCATCCCGCTCTATATGGGATGGGACGAGAAAGGGCATTTATACGTCGCTTCGGAACTCAAAGCGCTCGAAGGGGTATGCACATCCATCAAGCAGTTCGACCCCGGCCATTACTATTACAGCTTTGGGGGATGCGGGATGGTGCAGTGGTATAAGCGTGGATGGACGGAATATGAAAATGTAGCGGGAAACCCTGCCGATATTGGCGCCCTGCGCACTTCGCTCGAAAAGGCGGTCGAACGGCAGCTGATGTCGGATGTCCCGTACGGGGTACTGCTATCCGGCGGACTGGATTCTTCTGTAATTTCGGCGATCGCTAAAAAATATGCCGCAAAGCGTATCGAGACCGGCGGGCAGAGCGAGGCATGGTGGCCCCGCCTCCACTCCTTTGCCGTGGGGCTGGCCGGGGCGCCCGACCTGGCCGCCGCCCGGAAAGTGGCCGACCACATTGGCACCGTACACCATGAGATTCATTACACCGTCCAAGAGGGATTGGATGCGATCCGCGACGTAATTTATTATATCGAGACCTACGATGTTACCACCGTACGGGCCTCGACGCCGATGTACCTTCTGGCACGCGTAATAAGGTCTATGGGAATCAAGATGGTTCTCTCGGGCGAAGGGGCCGACGAGATATTCGGGGGTTACCTCTATTTCCATAAGGCACCCGACGCGCAGGCATTCCACCAGGAAACGGTGCGCAAATTGGCAAATCTCTATTTATACGACTGCCTGCGAGCCAATAAGGCCCTCTCGGCGTGGGGAGTGGAGGGACGAGTGCCTTTTCTCGATAAGGAGTTTATGGATGTGGCGATGACACTCGATCCCCGCGAAAAGATGGCCCGTAAAGATCGGATGGAGAAATGGGTGGTTCGCAAGGCGTGCGAGGATCTTCTTCCTGGAGAAATCGTCTGGCGCCAGAAAGAACAGTTCTCGGACGGAGTGGGGTACAACTGGATAGACAGCCTCAAACAGGCGGTCGAAAATGCGGTATCGGATGAACAGATGAGCCGCAGCGCCGAGCGCTTCCCGATAAATCCCCCGATGAACAAGGAGGAATACTATTACCGCTCGATATTCGAGGAGCATTTCCCGTCGCAGACCGCGGCCCGCACAGTACCCTCGGTGCCTTCGGTGGCATGCAGTACTGCCGAAGCCCTGGCATGGGACGAATCGTTCCGGGGGCTGAATGATCCCTCGGGCAGGGCTGTGAGAAGTGTACATAACGAGGCGTTGTAAACAGGGGCGAAGGAGCGTTAAAACAGAGGCGGGCAAATGTTGCCCGCCTCTGTTTTAACCGTTACCGGTCTATTTACGCCAGAACTGGTACCATTTCTTCTTTGGGCGGAGACCATACCCGTAACCGTACCCGTATCCATACCCGTAGCCGTAGCCGTAACCATATTTTTTACCGATCACGATACCTTTTATCACATAGGAAAGGTTATTGAGCTTCTTATCCCTTGCAAGCTCTTCCGATTTGCGCAGGAATTGCTTGCGGCTGATCCCGGAACGGGTTACATACAGGGTAGCATCGCTCACACGGTTGATAATGATAGCGTCGGTTACCAGTAGTACCGGCGGCGAGTCGATAATCACCATATCGTAATTGGTCCTTGCATATTCGAAGAATTCCTCGAGCCGCTCGCCCATCAGCAGCTCGACCGGGTTGGGGGGATAAATTCCGGAAAGGGCCACATCGAGGTTGGGATCGAGCTTCGATGGAACTATCACATCCCGCGGGCTGAGTTCACTGTCGGAAAGATAAGCCGACATGCCTTTCGAGCCGTGTAGATTCAGCGTCTCGCTTATATTGGAATTTCGCATATCCAGATCGACGAGAAGCACTTTTTTGTTGGTCGTCGAGAAGGTAAGGGCAAAATTGAGAGAGAAGGAACTTTTACCTTCATTGGGAACGGAGGATGTAACGATAACCACCTTTTCGTTCTTACCCGTTAGCATAAAACGCATATTTGTTGCCAGCAGCCGGTACATTTCGACCACCCCCGAGCGGTCGCCGGCCTCTACTACGATGTCGTTCTTTCCGGTCTTCTCGGGCACCTCCCCGAGAACGGGCGATTGCGCAACTGCCTCTATATCTTCGCGGGATTTAATTTTGGTGTTTAAAAGTTCGATGAGGTATATTATGCCGATGGGGAAGAGAAGGCCCAGAATAAGGGCGATCAGAATCGTTATGGACTTGCGGGGTTTCACCGGAAACGGCTCCGTATAGGCACTGTCGATAATTTTGGCATTGGCTGTTACCATCGAAAGGGAGATAGCGGATTCCTCGCGCTTTTGAAGCAGATAGAGGTAGATGGATTCGGTGATCTCTTTTTGTCTTACATATCCCCTGTATTCTCTCTCGTTGGTGGAAAGATTGCGTATCTTGGATGAATATGAATTCTCCTTGCGTTTTAGATTGTCCAAGGTGACATTGTAACCCCTTTCGGAATTTTTAACCCCCCGGATAATGTCGTTTCTTAGCAAATTGAGCTGGTTCTCAATTTCGACTATCTGGGGATTTCCCGGTCTCATTACATTTTCCAGTTCCCTTCGCGCCAACTGCTTTTTGTTATATTCCTCCATCAATGCCAGCAGTGAAATATCCGATATGCCGAGACTCGAAGGGACAGGGGAATAGATATTTTCCTGATCCAGCAGATAGGCTTCGATCGAAGTGAGGATCTCTTTCTGGAGCTCTATTTCGGCTATTCTTTTATCGTATTCCGAACCGGACACAAGATAAAGTCCCGCTTCGGTCTGAAGGTCGGTAAGTTCATAGTCTTTTTTATACCGTTCGACATCTTTTTCCACTATATCCAGTTGCTCGGAAATCACATCGAGCCGCTCATCTATAAATTTGATGGTCTGGTCGGTTACCCATCTTTTGTCCTCTATTGCCTGAAGATTGTAGAATTCAATCAGGAGGTTTATAATATCTTCATTCTTGGAAGGGGTCGGAGAAACCATGGATATTTCCACAACCCCTGAATTTTTATTTACGTTGTTGATTGACAAAATATCCCTTCCACGCCATTTGGAAACTCGAGCCGTAACGGGAAAATTACCCTCGTAGCCGGAGAAGTTGACGGAAATAATGCCCCAGGGCGAATCGATTTTTTGTCCCGCATATACCACAGCGGAAAAACCGCCTTCCCGTTCATTAATCTCGAATTTGCCGTCGGGCAGAAGGTCTATTATAAATTCTACTGTTCCGCGTTTGAGTTGGTCTACATAGAGATTAACAGGAACATTATGGTATTGTTCGGAGGTTTTTACCCTTCCTTCGGCTAAATATTTGACATCCAGGTTCAGACTGTCGCCCACCTTTTGCATGAGTGTGCGGGATCTTAATATTTCGAGTTCATTGTCCACATTTCCCGACAAGCCTCCGATGCCAAGGTCTTTGAAAATGTCGAATTCCACGGCCGATTGACCTCGTTTTTCGTCTTTAAGCAGGATCTTAGCCGTAGTCCTATATTCGGGCGAAGTATAGCGAAGATTAAGCAGGGCGGCTATAAAAAAAAGAATTAGCGATATTACTATGTAGTACCAGCGGCTGATGTAGGGATGTAGAATTTCCTGAATACTTTTTTCGGGCTGGTTGTTTTGAGTATCTATATTCTGGGTATTGTCCATTTTAATCGTATTAGTTTGCTATGAACAAAGCTATGGTTACCACGATCGAAAGCAGCGAAACCCCGAGTGACAGGTTCTGGTTATAGGCCGAGGAGCCTGCCCGTGCCTTATTGGGCTGAACGTAGACGACATCGTTCTGTTGCAGATAATAATAATCGGAAGAAAAGATTTCCGGGGAGGTAAGGTCTAATCTGTGGGCGGTTTTGATGCCGTCGGTTTCGCGGGTTATAAGTATGTTGTCCCTCTTCCCGAATATAGTGAGATCACCCGCCATTCCGATCGCTTCGAGCAGAGTTACCTTTTCGTCTTTTATGGTATATGTTCCGGGATTTTTTACTTCGCCCAGTATGGTGACCTTATAGTTTATAAAACGGATATTTACGACAGGGTCTTCGACATATACCGATATTCTCTCGGTGAGGTAATTTATAGCCTGGGTCTTTGTCAAACCTCCGAGATGGATCTTACCCAATACCGGAAAATTGATAAAACCTTCGCTGTCGACCAGATAGCCCATCACGGTCAGAGTCTCGGTATTTACATTACCTCCCCGCGACAAATTTATATTGTTGAAGATTTCCGCGGCATCCGGGTTTATAGTACTTACGGTAATGTGGAGATTGTCGTTCGGCATTATACGCACCTCATATTCGGTAATGACCTGCGCGATATCCGCCTCGTCTATGCCCTGGAAATATACTGTTTTCTTTGTCGATCCGCAGGCCGCAAGGATAAGGAGTGTGGTAAAAAGCAAAAAGATATTTTTCATTATGGCTTCGGGGTTATTTTCGGGTACTGAACATCCTATCGTTTTCCGGTGCAAATTTAGATATATTTTTGGCCACGGCGCCGTCCGACATTTTTTGGGCATGGTCGATGCGGTGCGCATCGCTTCCGACCAAATCGACAAGGCCGTTTTTCAGGAGCATTTCGGCAATGGCTTTGGCTTCTTTACCGTAGTACCCGCTTAAAGAAAACAGATTGAGCTGCAGCAGGCAGCCCGATTTTTTCATTTTGCGGAAAGGTCCCGGGTCTTTGCCGTAATAGATATACCTTTCCGGATGTGCCATTACGGGCTTATAGCCCTTTGACTGCAATCTGAAAAGAACATCGTATAGGAACATCGGCTCACGGCGCATGGAGGATTCCACCAAGATGTAGTTATCTTTCAATGTAAGCAGCCTCTCGCCCGCCTCCAATTTCTCGATAAAGAACATATCGATAAAATACTCAGCCGCAAAGTTAATTTTAATTCCTATATTATGTCTTGTCAGGCGGTCGGAAAAATCGGCAGCCACGCCCGATATTATATTGTAGTCGTTCGGGAATATATCCGATTTTATATGCGGAGTGGCGTATATTTCTTCGATTCCCGCCCTGGCCATATGCTCGGCCATTGCCAGGGAGTCGTCCATCGACGGGGAGCCGTCGTCTATCCCGGGCAGGATATGGCAATGGAGGTCGGTAGTGAAATTTAGCCCCTGCTTTTGTTTACCGCCGAAACCGAACATGGGTAAATATTAATTGATGACAGGACTTTTTTCTATCTCGAGTCCCTGGGCAAGGGCTTTTTCCATCTCCGGAGAATCGAGTATGCGGCTAAGCAGCGAACCGTTCTTTTTTTCCTTGAGGATGTCGTCGATCTTTTCATAGATCGAATTGTTGGACTTGAACTCGGGCACCACTATTTTCATTATCCGGATGACGTTAAAATCGTTCTGGTAGGGAAGGGTCGTTCCGAGGTAATCGTATATCTTTTTTATCTCGGCGAAGTCATATTCCCGCACCTTGGCCCTGTTGATCCTCTTGTACAGGGTCGGTAGTACCTCCTCCTCTTTATTGAGCACCTCTTCGTAGAGCTTTTCGCCCGGCCGAAGACCCGTATAGATGATTTTGATTTCCTTGCCCAATTCATATCCCGACAGGCGGATCATATTCTTTGCAAGGTCTACTATTCTTACGCTCTCTCCCATATCGAAGACGAAGATTTCACCTCCCTGTCCGAGTGCTCCCGCCTGCAATACGAGCTGGCACGCTTCGGGAATGGTCATAAAGAAGCGGGTAATCTCGGGGTGGGTGACCGTTACGGGACCGCCGTCCTCGATCTGTCTTGCGAAACGGGGTATAACGGACCCGTTCGATCCGAGAACGTTCCCGAAACGGGTTGTGACGAAAGCTGTCTTGACATTTTTATTGAGTGACTGAATGTATATTTCTGCCATGCGCTTGGTACATCCCATCACATTGGTGGGGTTTACAGCCTTGTCGGTGGAGACCATAACGAACTTTTCGCACCCGTATGTTACGGCAAGGTCGGCAACATTTCTGGTGCCGATTATGTTGGTTTTCACCCCTTCGATTGGCAGATTCTCGATCATCGGGACGTGTTTGTATGCCGCGGCATGATAAACGATCTCGGGGTGGTATTTGCGGAAGATGGTTTCCAGCACTTCCTTATCGCGGATACTGGCCAACTCTATTGCAAAATCGTTGAATTTAAGAATCTCGAGCAGTTCGAGCTCTATGTCGTACAACGGAGATTCGGCAATGTCGAGCAGGATTATACGACGGGGCTCGAAACGGGTGAGCTGCCGCACGATTTCGCCTCCGATGAACCGGCCGCGCCCGTGACCAAAATGGATTTACCCCTTAACTGCTGGCGCACGTTATCGTCGTCGAGCTCTATCACTCCCCGTTCGAGCAGGTCTTCGATCCGGATATTCCGGATATTGTTTATGGAGAAGTCGCCGCTCACCAGTTTATCCAGGTTGGGGGCCTCTTTGATCTCGACTTTGAACTCCGAGCAGAGTTCGACAAGTTCTTTTTTGCGGGTAACGTTAATGAGCTTCTGGGCGATGATCAGCATGTCGACATCGTCCTTTATAAAGATGTCGGGAAGCTGTTTGTATTTGCATATTTTTACTCCGGCCAGTATCTTCCCGGCACTTCGGTTCGAGGGATCGATAAAAGCGGAGATATGAAACTGTATATTGGGTGTATTGGCAAGGACATGCTTGAGCATTATCAGATATTGCTCGCTCCCGTAGATCACCACGTTCTTCCGTTCGCGGATGGTCACAAAATTATTTGCAAACAGGGTTTTGAAAACGAGCCTGCTCGATATCATCAATCCCAGGAGAATGAAATATTCGATGACCAGGAAGGAGAATCCGGTGAACAAGGCCGGGGAAACGAAATACAGTATTGCATTTACTCCGAAGATTGCAACCTCTCCGGCGGTTAGGCAATAAAATATCCACATTATGTCCTGGGTACTGGTATAACGGATGATCCCCGAATAGGTCCTGAAAATAATAAAACCGATCAGTCGGATCCCCAGGATGATAAAGCAGAAGCCGGCAAGTACCCGCCAATCCGTTTTATACGTACCCAGGCTGGCCGAAACGAATATTGCCGAAAGTAAAGCCAGGCAACTTAACAAGACATCTATTACAAAGACTATCCATCTTGGGGCAAAATGTTTTCGACTGACTAAATAGGGGTATCTCATAAAATTAGCGGTACGCATATCAAGTTGGCTATGGGTTTGGGTATACGAAAGTAATGAAAGATGTTTAAAATTCAAACTCCTTTCCCCTTAAACCGTTATTATTCAGATGCAATTAATGGCGATTAAATTGCATCCGCAGGCAACTTTATTTTAATGGTTAACCTTGCCTGTGCCCAACTTGTAAGCAAATGTAATGCCAATACGGTACGGGAGCCATTCACCGCTGTTGTTAAGCTTTAAGTGTTGCGATCCGTCACTTTTGAGAAAGCCCCGGTACCTGGATACCTGCCACCCCCCGCTGGCATAAACATCCAAGAGCCAACGGTCGTTTATCGGTACTTCATAACCCAAATTGAGTCCCGCACCGAAGCCCCATCCTTTTTGATAGTAATTCGTGTTCCAATAATTCCATTTACACATCTTGAAGACATGGGATGTAGCGTAGGCTCCGGCATAAAATCCACGGAAAGCCTCGTTGGGGTAGTAACGAAGTTCCGGGATAAATTCCGCAAACATCATAGGATTGCCCGAGACGCTTTTCCAGGGAGAGGCGATAAGGTCGTTATTGTAGGTAAAATGATTGCCGAGCTTCGTTTCAACCGATACGTTAGTGATCCCGGCAAGCCAGTAAAGCGCGTTGAACTTAATATAGGTTTGCGACGTGGCTGCGGTTACGATAAAAAGGGACAATAAAAGGCAAATTAGAGTTTTCTTCATGGCGAAATAGGGCATAGATGGATAATATTCGGGTCGGTCGAAATGCAAATTTAACAAAAACCTACTGATTCGTACCACAAGGTTTCATTTTTCCCAAGATTATATCTTTCTATAAAACGATATGGCCGGCAACTATTGCCGGCCATATGTTAAATGATCTGCAAGGCCTTACCGCACTTTGTAGCCCCTAAGTGCATAAAAGAGAATGAAGGCGAAACAGGGAAGACATAACCAGAAGGCATTTTGCATTCCGAAGGTATCCTTTAGCCAACCCAATAGCGGGAGGATTACCACGGGCCCGGCCATTGCCATAATCAGCAGCGAGGAACCAGCTTTGGTGAACTTGCCCAGGTCGGCCATAGCAAGGGGCCATAAGGCCGGCCACATCAGCGAGCAACCCAGTGCGATCAGGGCGATGGCCCATATGGAGACCGCGGCGGGGAGCAGAACTACCAGAAGCGATCCGGCAATGGCTATTATCGAACATATCAGCAGGGCCGTCGACTGGCTGAGGTATTTAGGTATCAGGATAATCCCACAGATATAGCCGATCACCATACCGATCGGCCCGATCCAGGCATACCGTTCGGGATTAGCCTGCCTGTATGTACTGGCATAGTCGACGAGGGTCGATAGAGAGACTGTCTCTGCGCCTACATAAAAGAACAGTGCCAGACACCCCAGCAGCAGGTGGGGGAATTGCATTATCGAAGTCTTCGAATTCGCATACGGGCAGTCTTCGGCAGTTTCCTCGTCTTCACCCTGCGCCTTTACTTCCGGAAGGGGTGCAAGGAGCGAGATTATGCCCAGCAGTATAAATATCCCTATAATTATAACAAACGGGGTGTTCAGGTCTTCCAGCGTAGTTTGACTTACCTCTTTCCCGATCACCAGTGCCAGGAACAATGGGGCTATGGGCCATGCCAGTTTATTGCATATACCCATTATGCTGATCCTCTTGGCGGCACTTTCGAGCGGGCCCAGGATCGTGGTATAGGGGTTAACCGAGGCCTGAAGGAAAGCGTTGCCGGTGCCGCTTAAAAAGGAGGCCGCCAGAAAGAGCGGGAAGCTGGCGAGCGATGCGGCCGGTATGAACAAAGCCATAGCTACGGCGAATATGGCAAAGGATAATGCCATCGTCCGTTTGTAGCCGATAGCTTTAATGGTCATAGATGCCGGATAACCGAACAAAAGGAAGGGCAGGAACGTGGCTGCGATAATCAGGTAGGAGGTTCCACCGCTGATGTCGAGCGCACCTTCGAGCACCGGAACAAGGAATGAGTTTATGCCCAGGGCGAACCCAATGGCGAAGAACATCATCCCTATGAATGCCAACGGCACCGCGTAATTTCTTGAGGTCTGATTCATAAACTGCGATTAAGATATGGTTTAGTGTTTTAGAATTCTTCCCGTAAAGGTAACAAAACTTCAATCTTTCCTTACCCTGGTTTGTATCCCTTCCGGATGGAAGTAACTCATGGAAATAACCTTGCCGCCGCTGTCCCTGACGAATCGGATATGGCTGAACGAATCGGGCGAAGAAAAGAAAACGTCCCCGCCGGCAGGGTAATATGTTCTACTGTATTTACCATCTATGTACTGGAGAGTATTGCCGGAAGGTTCAATGATGATAACATTATTCGGGTCATCGGCTCGGTCGGTTCCAAGGTGGGTCTCCGGAATGTATTCCCCTGCATATTCCGGCAGTATGTCCGGGACAATCTGCGCCTCCCGGAAGCGGAACTTGCTTTGGCCGAGCAGCCATTCCCACACCTCGGGATTTTCATAGGTCTGTGTCCAGCTGTCGTGCTTGACACCGGGGTAGGCCGTAAATTTCACAGCGGGGTTATACCTTCGTGCCGCTTCCACGATAACCTCCGACCGCTCCATGGGTACCACGTCGTCCGCATCCCCGTGGAAATTCCACACAGGAGTATAGGCGAGGGTATAGGCCCGCTCGGGATCACCTCCGCCGCAGATGGGAAGGATAGCCGCAAAGAATCCCGGATATTCCATCGCCGTAGCCCACGTGCCGATGCCGCCCATGCTCAGGCCGGTGAGATAGAGACGGTCGGTGTCTACCCGGTACTTTGCCACCGCATCGTCCGCAATACCTTTTACCGTGCGGGGCTGCCATCCGTACTGGCGCGACTGAGGGGAAATTCCTATGAAAGGAAACTGCATCCCCTGCTCGACGAGCTTGGGCAGGCCGTGTACCTTGATCTTTTCAATATCGGTGCCTGTCTCCCCGGCACCGTGCAGAAAGATCCCCAGGGGCCACCGCGCCGTGGTATCGGCATCGTAACCCTCGGGCAGGTAGAGCAGGTAGTCGGTCTGTACCACATATTTCTGCACCGTCTGCTGCCCATACCCATGGAAAGGAGTAGAGATACAAAGGAAGATTAAGAATAAAACTGCCTTTTTCATTGCGGAGAGTCTTTTACGGCTTGGCTTTAAGATCGAAAACTATCTTTCCGGCACCGACCAGTTCGTCGTGGCTTATCCGGTAGCCTTTGTGTTTGCGTCCGCCCACTTCGACCGAGCCGATATAAATATCCTCGGGCGAGGTTCTGCGGGTTTCGATAACCAGCCGCTCATTTTGGTAATACCTCGGGTCGAGCTCGATGGTAATGCGGTCGAAAACCGGGGAGGTGAGCGTATAAGAGGGGTCGGCCGGAACATCGGGATAGAATCCCATCATGCTGAAGATAGCCCATGCCGACATGGTGCCCGTATCGTCGTTACCCGGGATGCCGTCCGGCCGGGTGGTGAAATACTCTTCCAGCAGGCTGCGAACGTGCATGGGGGTTTTCCACTCATACCCTTTGAAGTAGCTGAAAAGGTAGGGGTATGTTATGTCCGGTTCGTTGGCCGGATCGTAATAGCCGTTGTCGAAAACGCTTTGGAGTTTGTCGGTGAAGTTTTTACTGCCGCCCATTAGTTTCGCAAGCCCGTAAATGTCGTGGGGAACGGCGAAAGTATAGTTCCAGGCATTGCCCTCATGGAAGCCGGGATTCTCTTCGAAGTCTGCGCCCAGCACGGGGTCGAACGGTGAGTAGAAAGTGCCGTCGGGGTTCTTGGGTCGGAAGGTGCCGAACTGTGGATCGTAATAATAACGGTAACCCAGCGAACGGTCGTAGAAATATTTTGCTTCTTCTTTTTTCCCGAGAGCCTCGGCGAATCGGGAGAGGGCCCAGTCCGCAACGTTGTATTCGAGGGCCTGCGAGCCCGAATTGTCGAACTCGCTGCGGATGGGAACGTAGCCCAAGGCGAGATAGTCGTCGTTGTCCGGGCGAAGGAAATTCTGCGGGCCGGGGGTCATTGCCGATTTATAGAAGGCCTCCCATGCCGTCTCGAGATCCCAGTCCCGAAGTCCTTTGAAATAGCTGTCCACAAAGACCGCAATGGCGGGATCGCCCTCCATGGTGAGGGTTTCACGCCCGTATAGTTCCCACTTGGGCATCCATCCCGACGAAAGGTAGGTGTCCATCATGCTGTTCAGCATTTTGCGCTGGTCGTCGGGATAGACCAGGGTCATAAGCTGATGGAAGTTGCGGTAGGTGTCCCACAGTGAGAATACCGTGTATCGCTCCTCGGTTCCCGTTCTTATCTCCGGGTTCTCCGTGGCCGGATATTCCATATTGACGTCGCTCAGGATATTGGGGTGGATCATGGTGTGGTAGAGGGCGGTGTAGAATACAGTTCGCTGATCCTCGGTTCCCCCTTCCACTTTTATCTTCGACAGCTCGCGGTTCCATTTTTCACGCGTCTGTGCACGCACGGCATCGAAGTCTTTGCCATCGAGCTCCACGTCGAGGTTAAGCCGGGCATTTTCCATACTGACGAAAGATACGCCGATGTGGACTTCGATCTGTTCGCCTTGGGCGGTATCGTAGGTGAAATATGCACCTATATCGTCGCCGGCGATCTCCTTATGGTATTTATAGTAGTTTTTATAGCGGCCATGGTCGGGATCCCACTGGGCCTCTACGCCGTACATCGGGCGCTGCTTCTTGAAGTAGCCGGTGGCCCGGGGGGCCTTCTGAACCCTCATCACGAAGTAGATCGGGAATACCGCCTGGGAATTGTAGCAGAAGGTTCCAAGCAGTTTCATACCCTCGATCTCGCTATCGGAAACCCTTCTGAGGAAGGCACCGCTCTCGTTGGTCAGCCCTTCGCCCAGGTTCATCAGGATATTGGACTGTCCTTCGGGGAATGTGAAGCGGGTGAGCGCACACCTTTCGGTTGCCGTGACTTCGGTCACGATGCCATATTTGGTGAGAGTATTGGTGTAGTAACCGGGGGTCGCAGCCTCATCCGTATATTTACTTCCGTACTCCTTATAGTCGAATTCGAGTTCTCCGGCGGTGGGCATCAAAAGAAGAGAACCGAGTTCGGGGCATCCCACGCCGCTGAGGTTGACGTGCGAGAACCCCGTAAAAAAGACATTGTGGTATTCGTAGGGGGTCGACCACCAGCGGGCGTCTTTGTCGTAGACGTTATCCTGGGAACCCATCACGTTGAAAGGGGTGACGGACATCATTCCGCGCGGACTTACTGCGCCGGGGTTGGTGGTGCCGAAATTGGTGGTACCGATGAACGGGTCGACATAGTCGACCGGTTCCTGGGCCCGGAGCGGGCCGTATGCAAACAGGACGGCCAGCAGGGCCGGTAAAACTTTCTTCATCGCGGAGTAAGTTTTATGATTTATAAAGGAACCTTACCGCACCGCGGTAAGGTTCCCCGTAATTGCTGAATGGGGCGCCGAGCGGCGGGGATTAAATTATGGAGGTCTTTTTGGTGAATTCCACAATTTCGTCCGCATAGCCGAACGCAAGGCCGGTAACGGTATCGGCGCAACCGTAGTAAACTGCAATGCGCCCCGTCTGGGCGTCGTGGAGCGAAGCGCACGGGAAGGTTACGTTGGGTACGTCACCGACGCATTCGTAGAGCTTCTGGGGCGAGATAAGGTAGGGGCCGCTGCGGTGCGTCACCTTCCAGGGCTGTTCCAGGTCGAGCAGGGCAGAGCCGAAGCTGTAAACGAAACCGTTGCACGAAGCGAGTACCCCGTGATAGAGCATCAGCCATCCTTCGGTGGTCTCTATCGGGATAGGCCCCGCACCGATCTTGGTGCACTGCCATGCGCTCTGTTCGAAAGCGGCCGGCGACATCACATGGCGGTGGCGTCCCCAGTAGACCAGGTCGGGCGATTCGCTGTAAAATATATCGCCGAAGGGGGTGTGGCCGTTGTCGCTCGGGCGGGAAACCATAGCGAAGTTGCCACCGATCTTGCGCGGGAACATCACCCCGTTGCGGTTGAACGGGAGGAAGGCATTTTCAAGCTGATGGAATGTTTTGAAATCGTATGTATAGGCGACCCCGATGGTGGGGCCGTGGTAGCCGTTGCACCAGGTCACGTAGTACCTGTCTTCGATGAAGCAGACGCGGGGGTCATAGCCGTACACCCACTCGCCTATCTCCGGATCGTCGCACTGGAACTTCAGGGGCTGGTGTTCTCTTTCCCAGTCGATACCGTTCTTGCTGAATCCGACGTGGAGCCTCATGCGGCGGT
>JAJBVJ010000080.1 GCA_020859875.1 Rikenellaceae bacterium | reverse complement strand
GGGATTCGAACCCACGATACCCTTTTGGGGTATACGCACTTTCCAGGCGCGCACCTTCAGCCACTCGGTCATTTCTCCAATATCTTTACGGCCCTTTCTCCCGAGGCCGTCCGGGCTCCCCGCCAAGCGCCCGAAGGTATGGGCGGGGAATTGTTTGCGAAATATACGAAAAATTTTAATGCGAAAAATAACAAGGGGTTAAAATAGGCCCTTCAAAGGCATTTTACACCCGGTTTTGTAAAATTTTAATACATTCGTTCCAAAATCACATACTCATTTCACCCCTTATAGAAGTTCCCATAAGCCGGTCGCGATGCTCGGGGTCGGAAACATTTGCAAGAAGGTGCATCATTTTCGCCACGGCCGCCTCCGTGGTCATATCCTTACCGCTTATCACCCCTGCCTGCTGCAATTTTATTCCTGTCTCGTACAGCTCCATCGAAACGCTCCCGTTATGGCACTGGGTTACATTCACAACGGGAACTCCCCTTTTTACTGTCTCGGCCACGGCCCGGGTAAACCAGTCGAAAGTAGGGGCGTTTCCGGAACCGAACGTTTCAAGGACTATGCCGCGCACCGGTTCGATCGACAACATCGACCGCAAAAGGTTCTCGGTCATGCCGGGAAAAATCTTCACCACCATAATATCTGGCTCGAGACGGGGATAAATTTGCAGTTCCCCGCCACAAGGCACATTTAAATAGGGCTTATTATACCAAATATTCACCCCGACCTCCGCAAGGGCCGGGTAATTTTCAGAGCGGAACGCATCGAGTTCCTCGGCACTGTATTTTGAAGTTCTGTTTGCTCGCAGCAGCCTGTTCTGGAAATAGAGTGCGACCTCCGCGATCATCGGATTCCCGTTGCCGTCTTTTGCCGAAGCTATCTCTATGGCCGTTATCAGATTCTCCCGACCATCCGTGCGCATAATCCCGATAGGTATTTGACTCCCGGTGAAAATGACCGGCTTGGAAAGATTACCGAGCATAAAGCTGAGTGCGGAAGAGGTGTAGGACATGGTGTCGGTGCCGTGAAGAATGACGAAGCCGTCGAAAGCGTCGTATTTCTCTTTTATAATCTCCGCAAGGGTTGCCCAGAGGGACGGGGTTACATTCGACGAATCTATGGGGCTGAATGTTATAACTTCTATATCCACACCCAATTTGCGCAGGTAAGGAAATTCGTCGTAAATATCGTTGAAGTCGAAGGGAACGAGCACCCCGGTCGCCGGATCGTTCTTCATCCCGATCGTGCCGCCCGTATATATGAGAAGAATGGAAGAATTCTCTTTTGTTTCCGATATCATACCCGAAGATACTATTTGCCGTCATTTAAACCAAACATCCGCATGGCATTCGCCGTTGTGGTCGACTCCACTTGCCCCGCCTCGATGCCCGTAAGCTCCGAAACTTTCCGGAGAATGTACTTCAGATAGGAGCTTTCGTTCCTCCTTCCCCTGTATGGCACCGGGGGAAGATAGGGGCTGTCTGTCTCCAAAACTATCCTGTCCATTTGCATCTGCGGAATTATAGACGCGAGGCTGGAATTTTTATAGGTTACCGGGCCGCCGATCCCGAATAAAAATTCGCCGAATTCGCAAAAGAAATTATAATCGTCCCCGGTTCCCGAGAAGGAGTGGAGCACTCCACGTAACTTTTCGGCTTTATACGAATAAAGGATCCGCCGTGTTTGCGGCCACGCCTCCCGGGTATGGATTACCAGCGGCAGGGATTTTTCGATGGCAAGTTCGATCTGAATCCTGAATGCTTCCTCCTGCTGTTTTGCATAATCCCGGCTCCAATAGAGGTCTATACCCACTTCGCCGATACCGTAAATTTTCACCCCTTCTCCCTTTGAGGAATTTAGGATATACCGTTCCACTATTTCCAATTCCTTTTTCCACCGGGGATTGTCATTGACCGAGGTCGGATGCAGACCCATCAGCGGATAACACACCCCGGGGAACTCCCGGCAAAGGGCGAAAAGCCTTTCATGGCTACCCGAATCGATAGCAGGCACGATGATCCTTTCGATGCCTCCGTCCCGGGCTCTCTGCAAAACCTCGTTGCGGTCCGTGTCGAAGGCCTCGTCGTAAAGGTGGGAATGGGTATCTATAAGCATTTCACTATATTTAAGGAATATAGGCTGCAGTTCTGGCAAACTGTCGGAAAATAAATTTTCCTTCCTTTGCCACTCACCTTTCACTATATTTAAAGAATATAGGAGGCGCCTCGGCAAACTTTCCGCAAACAAGTTTGCTTTCGATTGCTCTCGGCTTTCACTATATTTAAAGAATATAGGAGGCGCCTCGGCAAAACTTTCCGCAAACCAGTTTGCTTTCGATCGCTCTCGGCTTTCACTATATTTTAAAGTATAATCCGCCCGGCGCCTTCCTGATTTTACCTTCGAGCTCTAAAGTGAACAATGTAGAAAGGATCTCCGAGGCCGGCATTCCGGTCCTGTCCGAAAGTAGATCGGCCGTGACACCGTTCTGCGCCGCTGCTATCGAATCGAGTAGAGGATCACCGGTAGGTTCGAAGGATGCGGTATTCTGTGATTTAACACTACTGCGGGGCACATCGAAGCCGAGTTCAAAGATCACATCCGACCAGTCGCATACGGCCACCGCTTTCATGGTACGTATAAGCCTGTTGGTTCCCGAGGAATTCTCATCCGTTACCCGGCCCGGAACCGCCATTACGGCACGGTGGTAACCGGAA
>JAJBVJ010000203.1 GCA_020859875.1 Rikenellaceae bacterium | reverse complement strand
GTATAGGACTGCCCCCGGGCAAACTCCCCTTCTGGACGGAACACGATGGTCTTGCCGTTCTCGAAAGAGAAATCTCCCGTTACCTCGGGCTTTATCTTCATGGCCCGCGAGAGTTTCTTTCCGGAAAGGGCGACCGTATCGACCTCCTGGGCCAGGATCAGAAATACGGGCGAGGTACGCGATATTCGCCCCGAAGTAAATGCCTCCACGTGCGGACTGAACTGCAGTTCAACAGCCGTAGAGCGGCGTACGCCGGTGGAACACGAATACCAAAAGGTTACCGCCGCAAGGATAAGGGCGGTGAAGATGGCAGCTTTTTTCATTTGTGTTAGGTTTGGGATGGTAAAGAATAATTAATGGGCCGGTGGTAATAAAACATATTTCATAACGTCCGCATAAACCGTTGGAAATAAACGGACATAAGTATCGGAACAAATGTATGAAATAAATCCTATATTAGCGGCACGAAAACCCGCACGAATCGATGTTTTCTTCCAATATTTCAACATTAAAAGGCCAATTCCTTAGCATATACGGACAACTCCCCCGCTGGGGGCGCCTCACGGCACGGGTTTTAGGGATTCTTGCTGTGTGGTGGATCGTTATGTTCGCTGCCGTCCCCCGGCCCCTTTTCGACGACCCGACCTCCACCTTGCTATATTCGGCGGACGGGCGGCTGCTGGGGGCCCGCATCGCCTCCGACGGGCAGTGGCGTTTCCCGCCCGGGGATTACCTTCCAGGCAAATTTACAGCCTGTCTTTTGACCTACGAAGATAAAAGGTTTTTCTCCCATCCCGGGGTCGACCCCGCCGCCGTACTACGCGCCGTCAGAGATAATTTCCGTTCACAGACCGTAGTGAGCGGGGGTAGTACCGTAACGATGCAGTTGGCCCGGATCGCCCGCGGGAACCGCGACAGAAATCTCCGGCACAAAGCGATGGAGTCGCTGTGGGCGGTCTATCTCGAAACGGTTTACAGCAAAAAAAAGATACTGGCTCTCTATGCCTCCAATGCCCCGTTCGGAGGTAATGTCGTAGGGGTAGAGACTGCCGCATGGCGCTACTTCGGGCGCAGTGCCTCGGAGCTTTCCTGGGCGGAGAGCGCCACCCTGGCGGTTCTTCCCAACTCCCCTGCCCTTATCCATCCGGGACGCAACCGGGATGCCCTCCGGGTCAAACGGGACGCTCTGCTTCTGCGCCTTTTACAAGCGGGTGTGATCGACCCTGTGGATTACGAGCTTGCGCTGGACGAACCGCTTCCCGAAGCTCCGGTACCCCTTCCCGACGAGGCCCCGCACCTTACGGAGCGCCTGGCAAAGGGCAGGCGCGGCGAACGCATAACCACCACCATAGATTACCACCTGCAGAGGCAAGCCGCCCACCTTGCCAACCGCTACGCGGCGGAGAACGCCTCGAACCATATATACAACATAGCCGCCGTGGTCGCCGATGCAGCCACGGGGGAGGTGCTGGCCTACGTAGGCAACGCCACCCACGGCCTCTCGGCGGACAACGCGCCCGACGTGGACATTGTAATCTCCCGGCGAAGCACGGGCAGTATTTTGAAACCCATGCTCTACGCGGCGATGCTTACCGACGGTCAGATACTGCCCAACACCCTGGTCGCCGACACTCCGCTAAATATCAACGGCTTCCAGCCGCGGAATTATAACCGCACCTTCTACGGGAGCGTCCCGGCTTCTTCGGCCATAACCCGTTCGCTGAACGTACCTCTGGTAAGGATGCTGTCGCAATACAATACGGGGCGATTTATGTCCCTGCTCAAAAACTGGGGAATGACCACCCTCGATTTCTCGGAAGACCATTACGGGGCCTCGATCATACTCGGTGGAGCCGAAGGCACCCTCTGGGATTTGGCCGGGATCTACGCCTCCATGTCGCGGGTTCTCACCGCGCACGACAAATACGGCGGAAAGTACAATCCGGGCGACATATTCCCCCTTACGGCAATTCCCCGGCCACCCGACAGTAAACCCGTGCTGCATGGCTCGGACAATAGACTTAAAGAGAAGAGTTCGATGAGCTATGCCGGCCTTTGGTTCGCCTTCGAGGCGATGTCGGGCCTCAACCGACCCGAAGAGGAAGCCGAATGGCAGCAGTTCGCCACCATGCGCCGCGTGGCTTGGAAGACCGGCACCAGTTACGGCGGGCGCGACGGGTGGGCCATCGGGGTAACGCCCGACTATGTGGTGGGTGTATGGGTAGGCAATGCCTCGGGCGAAGGACGCCCGGGCCTTACCGGGGTCGGGTCGGCGGCACCGCTGATGTTCGACCTTTTCTCTCTTCTACCGTCCCGCCGCGGTTGGTACGAAATGCCGGAGGGCGAGCTGGAACCCCTTGCCGTATGTTTGCGCAGCGGACATAAAGCCGGTAGTGCCTGCGAACCGGTCGATACGGTACTTGTTCCACGTACGGGAATGAATACCTCGTTGTGTCCATACCACAGGATCGTCCATCTGTCGCCGGACGGGGTTTACAGGGTAAACAGCTCCTGCGAAGAGGTGGGCGATATGGTCACCGGAAAATGGTTCGTCCTACCCCCGTCGCAGGAGTACTATTACAGAAGGCACAATGCGGATTACGCTCTGCTTCCCCCCTATAAACCGGGATGTATCGCCCCCGCCCAGCGGATCATCGAGGTGATCTACCCGGAGCCGAACTAGAGCCTGTTCATACCACAGGGATTCGCGGGCGAATATGCGATGTTCGT
>JAJBVJ010000279.1 GCA_020859875.1 Rikenellaceae bacterium | reverse complement strand
GGATAAAGGTGTTCCCGACGAAGGTCATCTCCTCGCCCGGGAGCAGAATGGTCGCTTCCCGGCGTGTGTCGCCCGTTTCGAAAGCCTCGTAAAGGTCTACGGTGGGCTGGAAGTATCCCCAGGTATTGATGATGCTGTAACCTCCGTTATGGAAGGAAACCCCGTGGAATTTCGGGCCTTCCACCGCATTGCCGAGCATCGAGAAAATATATTCCGACCCGAAGTTCTGGGCCTTCGTCCAAAGTGTTTTGAAGGGGTTTGCCGAGCCGTCGTCGAACAGTTCGCGCTTGTCGGCACCCGTCAGGTTTTCGATATTGTTGCAGAATTCCAGCACGATATCGTAGTACGAGGCGTCGTACTGCGCCGCATACAGAGCGGCCCTGGCGCCGAATGCCCACGCCGCCGCTTTATGTGGATAACCGTAAAGATCCGAGGGAAGTTCCGAGAAGAGGGGAAGCCTCTCGGCCGCATTGCGCATATCGCTGATTATCTGGTCATAATTCATCAGTACGGAGGTTGGCCGCGGGGAGTCTATATCCCCGGCATTGGTGGTTTCCAGCACGATGGGGATACCGCCGTTGGGGCCGTTGTCACCGTAATAGGGAGCGATCCATAGCATGTAGAGACCCCTGAAGAAGTAGGCTATCCCGACGGCCTGGGTTTTATAGCTATCGCTCAGTTTATCCATCGTGGGAACCATCGAAAGGATATTGTTTGCACGCGCTACGTACTGGTACATCTTCGCCCAGTTCTCCTTGGCATCCTCGGAGTTGCTGGCGTCCATTTTAAATTCCTTGATGGCATCCGCCGTGGCTCTCGTCCTTCCGGGAACGATGTCGTCGCTGGCGACCTCGAACCAGAACATTCCCCGGCCCGATACCGATTCGGTGATGGTGAATTCGAAAAGTCCGGCAATGGCTTTGTCGACGTCGTTCTCGTCTTCCCACGACTCGGCCGGATCGCCGTAATTCTTTATTTCGAGGAAATCGCTGCAGCCCGCCGTAAAGATCATTGCGGCGGCCGTTAGCATATATCCCAATATTCTTTTTTTCATGGCTTTATATTTTACCCGTTAGAAATTAAGGTTTATACCGAAATTGAAGAAGCGCGAAAGCGGATATACGCCCCGGTCTATCCCGTAGTTACCCACCTCGGGGTCGGTTCCCGAATACTTCGTCCAGGTCAATAGGTTTTCCATACTAACGTAGGCCCGCACGCGGCACTGCTGCATACCGATCTTGCGCAGGGCGGAAGTGGGAACCGTATAACCCACCGTGAGGTTCTTCAGCCGCAGATAATCGCCCCTTTCGAGGAATATATCCGAGAAGTACTGGTAGTTATTGTTGCTGTCGTCTATGATTCCCAGCCTCGGATAGGAACTGGCGCTGTTGTAATCCCATGCGTTCAACACATCGGTTACCATGTTAGCCCCGTCGGTGCCCCTCATTCCCAGTTGTTTCATTGCATTGTAGATATAGTTGCCGGCCACACCCTGGAACATTACGCTAACATCGACCCCCTTCCAGCTGACCGAACCGCCGAACGAGAAGGTATGCTTCGGATCGTACGATCCTACGAATACCCGGTCGGCTTCGGAGATCACACCGTCGTTGTTGGTGTCGACCCAGCGGATATCCCCGACCTGGGCGTTGGGCTGCAATATCTTCGTCTGGCCCGTTTCGGGGTCTTTCCACACATACTGGTCTATCTCGTCCTGCGACTGGAAGATACCCGCCGTCCGGTAGACGTAGAAAGAGCGCCACGGATAGCCCGCTCCCGAGGCGAGAATGCGGTTGCTGGTTATCAGCTGCCCGGAACCTTCATGGTAATAGATTGGCACCGATCCGTAATTTTTCACATATCCCTTGTTGTAGTTATACATTCCCCAGGCGCTGTAAGACCAGTCGCCGATCCGGTCGCGGAACGATGCCGAGAATTCCCATCCGCGGTTGACTACATGGCCGAGGTTGCCATAGGGCGGATTGTCGACACCCATGTGCGGCACCAGATCGAGCACGTCTACCAGGTCTTTCGTATCTTTTTTATAGTAGTCGACAGTCAATTCCAGTCTGTCTCTGAGCATAGATACATCGAGGCCGGCGCTGAGCTGCTTGGTGGTTTCCCACTTGGCGTAAGGATTGGCGATCGTCCCGATGTAGGTGCCGTATATCTGGTTGTTGAGGTTCTGGCCGAGTATTATGGGATAACTTACATTCGATATGGTTATGTCGGTAATGTTTGCAAGGTCGTAGCTGTCCACATTCCCGATCTTGCCCCAGCCGGCACGCACCTTTATCAGGTTTACTATATTTTCGATACCCAGATCCTTGAAGAAGTGTTCGGAGGTCAGTTTCCACGAACCGGAGACCGCCGGGAAGAGGTCGTAGTTCTTGGTCGAGGGGAGCTTCGACGAGGCGTCGCGCCGGATGCTTCCGACCACGAAATAACGGTCGTCATAAGAGTACCCGAGCCGGCTAATGACCGATACCATGGAGAACTTGTAGGCAGTCTCCTCCATCTTGCGGTTCGTCCACTGGTTGGCCGAGCCCCAGAGCATACCCTCCTCGGTCTCGTACTGGTAGTCGCCCGTATAAATCGTTTTGTAATTCTGGTATTCCCAGTTTGCCGAGAAACCGACCATGGCGCTAACATGGTGTTTGCCGAAGACCTCGGAATAGGTCGCTGTCGTCTCGGAGAGCCATTTCTTGAATTTATCGTAGAACTGCTCACGGGAATTCTCCGTCCTCATGAGTCCGGGAGCATCCATCACGGGATAGAATTCGTCGGCCTCCTTGTAGGTGTAGGAGCCTGAAAAATCGGACCGCAGTACCAGTCCGCCCACCGGCCGTATTTCCAGTCCGGTCGTAGAATAAAACTCGTTCTGGGGATATTTGCGGTGGAGTTTATCCAATACCGCCACGGGGTTGTAGACGTTCGGGTAGTCCGACATGGCATTGGCCCGCGGGCTGGTTCCCCCGTAAATCCGGTTACCGTTGTCGTCGAGCATGTAGGTTCCGTCGTCGTTCATTTCATAGACCGTCGCCGAACGCGGATACCACAGCGCGGCGATGATGGGGCCCTGGTGCCCGGTGTCGATATTACCCTGTGCCCGGGACATCTTTACGTTCATCCTCTCGGAGAACCGGAGCCATTTGAACGGCGTGAAATCGGTGCTCATTTTGGCCGTTACGGCCTTGCTGTATGTATTTTTGAGCACCCCCTGGTTATCGTCGTAGGATATGGAGAAGAGGTTGAGCGTCTTTTCGTTGCCTCCGGAAAGGGTTGCGCTGACGTGGTTTGTCTTTCCCGTGCGGTATATTTCGTCGAGCCAGTCGGTGCGGGTAACGTTGCCGTAGGGATAGATGGTCGGGTTCGACCGGTCGGGAAGGTTCGTGCCGTATTTTGCCGACTGATCCTGCCACACCTGGTTGTACTGCTCGGCCGTGAGAACTTTTGGCAGGTTCGTGACTTTCTGGAAACCCGTCGACACATTTACGTCGAGCCTGGTTTTACCCGCCTGTGCTTTCTTTGTGGTTATAATTATTACCCCGCCGGCACCCACCTGGGCTCCGTAAATGGAGGCGGAGGCGGCATCTTTCAGAACGCTTATCTCCTCGATGTCGTCGACCGAGTAGGGTGCTCCCGGAACCCCGTCCACCACTATAAGGACACCGTCGGTCTTGTTGGGATCGTTATCGTCCCCTTTCGATCCGCGGCCGCGTATCGAGAAGGTAGAACCTACGGCAGGGTCGCCCGACTGCATTACGGTAAGACCGGGTATACGTCCCTGCAGGAGCGTCGACACGTCGGAGCCGTTGCTTCGGCTTCGCATGGCATCGTCCACCCTGAGCGTGGAGACGGCCATCGAGAGGTCTTCCTTTCTCTGGTTGCCGTAACCGATGGCCACCACCGTACCGATCGAAACGGCATCCTCTTCCATGACCACATTTATGCTCGTACGACCCCCTACCGGCTGGGAAACGGGAGTGTATCCTAAATAGGTGAAATCCAGGACGGCATTGCGGTTCACCCTGATCGAATAGAAGCCGTCCATGCCGGTCGCCGTCCCGTTTGTCGTTCCCTTTTCGATTACCGATACCCCGATCACCGGCTGTCCGTCCTGGTCGTTCACCCTCCCTGTTACGGTGATGGTCTGCGGAGCGGTCTGTGCGGCGGGTTTTACCGAAAGAACCACCTGGTATTCCACGACGTTGTAGGTGATCCGGGTATCTTCGAAGAGCATATCGAGTACCTGGCGCAGCGGCCTGTTCGTGACATCGAAGGAAGCGACCTGTTTGTCCGCGTCCACGATGTCGTCGTTGTAAAAGAATTTGTAGGGAGTGGTCTTCTCTATCTCGTCGAGGATGGCCCTGATAGTCGTGTTTTGCTTTTGTAGTGTCACAGGGTTGTCCTGGGAGGATGCCCAGGCGCTGACCGCTCCCGGCCAGATGCAGAGGAAGCATACCGCCGGCCAAAGCAGCCGCAGCTTTCCCCGGATAGTCAATTTCATTCTCATCGGATTGGGTTTTAATAGATTTAAATTTGGGTTTGGAACTTAAACAATTTCTGGGTCGGGTTAAAAAGGTAACGTCGGTTCTCTTTCCATATACTGCTTTTTTGTTTGTTCTCTGGTGGGTGGGTCTTGTGCCCGGTGCCGGCATGGTAGGGCAAGACTCTCCCGTCCGGAAGATTCCTCCGGTTGTATATCGTTGTAACAAAGGTGGTTGGATATCCGCTTATTTGCTGGACAGCAGGATCGTTTCTCCTTGGACGCTCCAGCGT
Organism: Rikenellaceae bacterium; assembly: GCA_020859875.1. Taxonomy (GTDB): domain Bacteria; phylum Bacteroidota; class Bacteroidia; order Bacteroidales; family Rikenellaceae; genus WRDF01. The sequence goes on along the minus strand of JAJBVJ010000279.1, from coordinate 13,798 downwards.
AGATCGGGCGAACTTTGGGTTATGACATCCATAATCTGGTAAAGCGATTCATCCTTGAAACTTCCCGTGTAGAGGTATTGGAGTATCCGGTCGTTTTCGACTATGATCTCAACATCGTACAGACGCGAAATTTTGAGGACGATCTCCTTGAGAGGGGTCTTCCGGAACATGAGTATGCCCTGCTGGTGGGCATCGTACTCTTCCGGGCTTCGGTGGGTCAACAGTACGTTCTTTTCCATCCTGCCGTAAGTAAGGCAGATTTCGGGTTTCAGCGTTACGGAATTCCCTGTCGAGGGGGCGATGAAGTCTACCGCTCCGCCCATCAGATAGACCTGGCTAGTGTTCTCCTTTTCATAGGCGCAAACATTGAATTTTGTTCCGTAGGCTTTCACTTTCACCCCGTCGAGTGTATTGACAAAAAAGGGGTTCCGGGGGTCGGAGGTAACTTCGAAGGTGGCCTCCCCACGCAGATGTACATTCCGCTCCCCGGCGGTGAAATTCTCGGGATACCGCAATGCGGAACCCGAGTAGAGCGCTACCCTCGAACCGTCGGGAAGGATCACGTGGGTAACTTTCGCATTGGTCGAGACGACCTCGGTATATAAAGGTACGCCGGACTCTGCGGTGTTATATATCCTGTAAAACGTAAAGATCAGCAGCGGCAGCGCCACGGCTGCGGCGATCCCTGCCGCGAGAGATGCAAAAGAGCGGCGCCTTCGCAGCCGCCGGCGGACGATCCTGCCCGGATTGCTCCCCGAAAACTCCCCGTCCGCCTCGACGGCTTCCAGGGCGAAGCATACCTTGTTGAAATTATGGAAGACCTTACGGGCGTGGGCAGACGTCTCGAGCTTCTTCTCGAACTGTGCCTTTTCCCGTTCGGTAAGGGTATCGTTCTGAAATTTGTCCAGCAGTTTATGGAAATTGTCTTTCTTCATTATCTCTTAGGTTCGTGGAGGGTATTCCCCCCTTACCGTAACACACGCTCCTTCTCCCTTCACCCATAAGACAAATGAAAAAAGCCCGACCCTATCCGCAGCGGGATTATTTCATAAAAAAAAGTAAGAAACAGACCGGGAAGGCCCCCTTGAGGTCTTCGGCAAGGAATACGAGGGCCTTTGAAATGTGGGATTCGACGGTCTTGACCGATATGTTTTGCCGCAGTGCGATATCCTTGTAAGAGAGGTGTTGAAACCGGCTCATTTCGAAAGTGCGGCGGATCTTTTCGGGAAGCCTCGCCACGGCATGCTGTACCATCTCCTCCAGTTCCTTCATCGAATAGAGGTCGGTCTCATAGAACGGATCGTATTTATTGAGGATGGTCTGCCTGTATGTCTCCTTTAGTTTCTCCCGCTTTACTATATTCAGACACTGGTTTTGCACCGCCTTGTAAAGGTAGCTTTTTGGGGAGATGTTGATTTCCAGCTGCTGGCGGGAATCCCACAGCCGTGCGAAAATATCGTGTACACAGTCCTTTCTCATCTCCGCATCGGGGATGAAGCGTCCGGCAAATACGCACAGCGGGGCGTAGTAGAGCCTGTAGAGTTGATTGAAAGCGATTATGTTCCCGCCCCTTATTTGGTCGAGGACATTTGCGTCAGTGGCAACCTGATTCATTCCAGTGTAAGTAATTTCCATCGTTAAACCGTTTTCTACCGACGTCATACCTTATTTTCCCGACGGCTACTTTGAAATAGCGCGAACCAAATTTAGGAAAAACCCTGAAAATCCGGCAATAAATAATAGTTAATAAATAATAAAATTAACATAAAAAGGCATAAAAGTCAATAGATCGGCCGCAAAAGTTACAGTCCGTGTAGTCCGCATATTACCCTTTCATAATAATACGGCAGCTGTACCGTGGAATAGCCGGGCGGGGCGGCGCCACCCGTGGAAATAAAATCCCGCCGGGGTCGCCGGTAAGGCACGAATTTGGTATCGGATATGGCAAGATTGCCGGCCCGGGACAATAAAATTCCGGGAAATCGGTTATAAGATGGCGGATAGTTGAAAATTATACCTATCTTTACCGACAGTAAACAACGTAAGTTCATTCAGATCCTTATCTTCTTTGTATTCTGCCGGGCGCTCGTCCGGATTTATCATCGTTGAAATCGACCCGTATTGACACTTTCATTGTTTCGGCAATAAAATTGCCCGAGTAGGTAGCCGTGTGCACCGAAGACGGCATATGTCAAATTTAACGGATGATTAATGAAATCATTTTTTATTGGTAAGTACGAAATTAGCCTCCCGATCATACAGGGAGGTATGGGTGTCGGAGTATCTATGAACAACCTGGCTTCGGCCGTGGCCAACGAAGGGGGCGTGGGAGTTATCTCGGCCGCCGGTATCGGTCTGCTCTATCCGCAGTTCAAGGGAAATTATATGGAGCGCTGTATTGCGGGCCTGAGTGAAGAGATACGCAAGGCACGCGAAAAATCGCGCGGGGTTATCGGCATCAATGCTATGGTAGCCCTTTCGAATTTTGCCGATATGGTACGCACGGCCATCGCCGAAAAGGCAGACGTTATATTCGCCGGTGCGGGACTTCCCCTCGACCTGCCGTCATACCTCGATAAAGACAGTAAGACAGCCCTCGTTCCGATAGTGTCGTCGGCACGGGCGGCACGGCTCATTTGCGAGAAATGGCTTACCAATTACGGCTACCTTCCCGACGCTATGGTTGTCGAAGGGCCGAAAGCGGGAGGCCACCTCGGCTTCAAAAGCAACCAGATAGACGACGCAAATTTCTCGCTCGAACACCTCATCCCCGAAATAGTGGAGGTCGCCGGGAGCTATTCCCACAGGAAAAACATACCGGTGGTCGCCGCCGGCGGAATCGCCACGGGCCGCGACATAGCCAAATTCCTGGAGCTCGGTGCGGCGGCCGTCCAGATGGGGTCTATCTTCGTTCCCACCGAGGAGTGCGACGCCTCCTACGAGTTCAAGAAGGTTTACCTCGATTCGGGTGAAGAAGATATGCGCATCATCCAGAGCCCGGTAGGGATGCCCGGACGCGCCTTCGACGGCGAATTTATCCAGAGCGTAGCCGAGGGTAAGGAGAAACCGCGTTCTTGTCCGTTCCACTGCATAAAAACCTGCGACTATACCAAAAGTCCTTACTGCATCATCAAGGCCTTATACAACGCCGCCAAGGGAAACCTGAAAAAAGGTTACGCCTTCGCCAGCAAGAACGCCTACCTTGCAGACAGGATCAGCAGTGTTAAGGAAGTGATCGACAACCTTAAAAGCGATTTTTACCGCTTTACCACAACCTCATAAATCATTTTATTATTACCTAATGGCCGCCCAAAGGGGCGGCGGATTATTACTTATGACATTTAACGAACTTAATATCGCAGAGCCAATATTGAAGGCCGTAAGCGAAAAAGGATACACCGAGCCCACCCCGATACAAGTACAGGCGATCCCTGTCGTTCTGGAGGGTAAAGACATTTTCGGAATAGCCCAGACGGGCACGGGCAAGACGGCCGCATTCGCAATACCGATCCTGCAGAAACTGGCGGAAACGAAACCGGCAGAGATCTCAGCCGAAGAGGATGAGACCGAACCCGCGGCTTCCCGCCGCGACCGCCGGGGACGCCGGCACGGCCGCGGCCGCAGCCAAAAACCCGTAAGGGCCCTCATCCTCACCCCCACCCGCGAGCTGGCCATTCAGATCAGCGAATGCTTCGCCGAATATGGAAAATATACCGGACTGCACCACACGGCGATCTTCGGCGGTGTGAAACAGGCGCCCCAGACCGAAAAGCTCCGCCGCGGCGTCGATATACTGATCGCCACCCCGGGCAGGCTCCTCGATCTGATCGGACAGGGACTTATCCGGCTCGACAGCCTGACCCATTTTGTCCTGGACGAGGCCGACCGCATGCTCGATATGGGATTTATCACCGATATACGCAGGCTGCTGCCCCTGATTCCGAAACAAAGGCAGACCCTCTTCTTCTCGGCTACTCTACCGGACGATATAGTGATGCTCTCGCGTACGATCCTCCGCGACCCGGTTCGCATCGAAGTTACCCCGGTATCTTCCACCGTCGATACGGTCGACCAGTGCGTCTATTTCGTGGAAAAGACCGACAGGCGCCGCCTGTTAATTTCGGTGCTGAAGAAGGAACCCGAGAAATCGGTACTGGTCTTCGCCCGCACCAAGCACGGCGCGGACAACATATCGCGCACCCTTCGCAAAGCCGGCATCCAGAGCGAAGCCATCCACGGCGACAAATCCCAGGGACAGCGCCAGAAAGCGCTTACAAACTTCAAGGCGGGCAAGGTCAAAGTCATGGTAGCCACCGACATTGCCGCCCGTGGGATCGACATCAAGGAGCTGCAGGTGGTAATAAATTACGATCTGCCGGATGCCGCGGAGACCTATGTACACCGCATAGGGCGTACGGGCCGCGCCGGCCACAGCGGAACCGCGCTCACCTTCTGCTCGCAGGAAGAACATATGAAAGTGAACGAAATCCAAAAACTGACGGGTAAAAGGCTCGATACCGTCCTTTACTCCTGATAAAAACCATAAAACGATTAATGGCAAAACCACAATCATTCAACAAACGGGAAAACGAAAAGAAAAAAGCGGCCAAGAGGCTCGAAAAACAGAAACGCAAGGAGGAGCGCAAATCCACGGGCGGCGGATCGATGGACGATATGATCGCCTATGTGGACGAACACGGCATGATCGTCGACACTCCGCCCCTGGAGCGTGAGAAAGAGGAGATCAACCTCGACGACATCCTTATCTCCACGCCCAAAAAGGAGGAAGTTGTCTACGAGAAGCCCAAAGGACGCGTGGAGTATTTCAACGAAAGCAAGGGATACGGCTTTATCAAGGATGTAGCTACGGCAGAAAAATATTTCTTCCATATCTCTTCCGCCCCGGCAGGCATCACGGAGGGCAATACCGTATGGTTCGATACCGAACGGGGAGCCCGCGGAATGAGTGCGGTGAACATCTCGATGAGCGCGCCCGAAAAGGCCGACCCCCCGAAAAACGAATAGATTACAATAAAAAAGGAACCGGCGGCGGTTCCTTTTTTATTTATTTGGCGTGGCGGTCAATTCCCGTCACCGCTTCCGAGAAGGGCGAGGGTGTGGTCGAGAAGTTCCACACCTGCGATTTTTCCGTGGCCGGGAACAATGACCTTCGCATCGGAAAATTCGGCCTGCAGCCGGCGGATGGAGCCGGGCCAGGACTCAAGGTCTGCATCGGCAATATTGCCCGGGCTGCGGGACTTTAAATCTTTAACAAGGCAGCCGCCGAATCAAATCTTCTCTTGCGGAAGCCACACCACAATGTTATCCGGGGTATGACCGCCTCCCGGCCAGAGGCAAATGATCCGTGTCCGGCCGCCGATTTCCACCTCGGCATGTCCTTCGAAAGTTTTTCGGGGGGCGGTAATGCCCCGGGAATCGCAAAATTCCACGGTCATCGATCCCGCGAGTGACTCCGCCCCGTAGCGGTGCAGGAAATCGATGCCGCCGATACAGTCCTGGTGCCAGTGGGTCGGGATGACAAGGGTGGTGCGCGCGCCCAGGGAATCCTCGATAAAGCGGGTAAGGATTTCCGTTTGCCGGTCGTTTGCCGGGGTGTCCACCATGACGGCTTCTGACCCAGCGATTATGACCATCCCGTTGGAGGAGACCCGCCCGAATCCCTCCATATCGGCGACAGACCTGTGGATGTAAACATCGTCGGCCAGCCGGAGAAGTTTTATTTCATCGTCGACGTCGATCGTTTCGGGCATCTGGCCCCGAGCAGCGGAAAATCCGAGAACGAACAGTGTGCAGACAGCTATTACTCTCATCGCCTCTATTTATTTCTGTCCTCCAGCGCCCGGATCACCTGCCGAAGGGGGGCCGGATCCTCGATGGATAGGTGGTCGAGAAGTTCCGAGGCGCAATCGAGATGCTTCGCTACCACTTTCCTTGTTATCCGCGGTATATCGAGCGAATCGTAAATGGTCTTTACGCGGCCGATCTTGTGGGCGAGCGGCAGTTTGCGGTCTGCGAAAGTGGAGACAAGTGCCCGCCTTGTCGCGGCTCCCGCTTCGTTGAGAGCGGTGATTGCCAGGAAGGTCTTTTTGCTCTCCTCTATATCCCCGCCCACCTGTTTTCCGAGTAGTTCGCTCGTGCCGTATGTGTCGAGGTAGTCGTCCTGAATCTGGAAGGCCAGACCGAGCTCCGTTCCGAAATCGTATAGAAACTTCAGGTCGCCCTCTGGGGCGCCCGCAAGTATCCCGCCCATCTTTGCCGCCGCGCCGAAGATAACGGCGGTCTTTAGCTTTATCATAGATTCGTATTCCTCGAGGGTGACGTCGTCGCGCGACTCGAAGTCCATATCGTATTGCTGGCCCTCGCAGACTTCGAGGGCCATGGTATTGAAGTCTGCCAACAGTTGGGGCAGTAGATGCGCCGGCGACTTCTGGAGCAGGTGGTAGGAGTAGATCACCATTGCATCGCCGGAGAGTATTGCCGTATTTGCATCCCATTTCTTGTGGACAGCCGATTTGCCGCGGCGAATATCGGCATTGTCCATGATATCGTCGTGAAGGAGTGTGAAGTTATGGAAGACCTCTATCGCGCCCGCACACGGCAGGGCCTTTTGTATATCGCCTCCGTACAGATAGCAGACGATCAGCGTCAGCAGGGGCCGGAGCCTCTTGCCTCCCTCCTCGAGGGTATAGGAGATCGGTGCATACAGATGCAGGGGATTTTCCGGGAAAGAGAGTTCGGCGATATATTTTTCTATGCGGCTGGAGAGTTCTTCGCGTGAATGCATCGGATTTTAAATTAATTAGACCGGTAGCAAAGATACGTTTCTTATGCCAAACGGCTAAAAACGGCCGGCGATTTTTGCCAATAAGATAATAATTATTTAAATTTGAGAAAATAAAAATTTTTAATAACGAACCGCACCCGAAATGAAGAAATTAGCCATAGGCATCGATATAGGCGGCACGAATACCGCTTTCGGACTGGTGGACAAGGAGGGCGAAATGTATGGCGAGAGCATAATTTCGACCAAACAATATCCCGACTTCGACCAGTACGTCGAGGAGCTCTATATCGGCATCCAGAACCTGATAAAGCAGATAGATTTCCCGATGGAGCTCGTAGGTATCGGTATCGGCGGCCCGAATGCGAACTATTACAACGGGACGATCGAAAATGCCGCCAACCTCATCTGGGAGGGGGTGCTGCCCGTGGTGGAGAAGATGAAGCGCTTTTTCCCGTCGATCCCGGTGATAATCACCAACGACGCCAATGCCGCCGCGATAGGCGAAATGGTCTACGGCGGGGCAAAAGGGATGAAGGATTTTATCGTGGTTACCCTCGGAACGGGGCTCGGGAGCGGATTCGTGGCCAACGGCAAACTTATATACGGCCATGACAGCTTCGCCGGCGAGCTGGGCCACGTGATTGTGAACCGCACCGGACGGGTCTGCGGATGCGGCCGCAAGGGATGCCTCGAAACCTACGTTTCGGCCACGGGTATCAAACGCACGGTCTTCAAACTGCTGGCAGACCACCTCGAAGACAGCGAATTCCGCTATATCACATACAACGACCTTACCGCAGAAATGATAACCACGGCCGCCCTGAACGGCGATCCGCTGGCCATAGAGGCCTACGAATATACGGGCATGCTGCTCGGGCAGGCCCTCGCCGACGCGGTCACCATAACCTCGCCCGAGGCGATCTTCCTCTTCGGCGGCCTTGCAAAGGCAGGTAAGTACCTGATAGAGCCCACGCGCAAGTATATGGAGATGCATATGCTCTCCAATTACCGCAACAAGGTCAAACTCCTGCCTTCGGGACTCCACGGCAAGAATGCCGCGATACTCGGGGCGTCGGCCCTCGCCTGGGACTGCGTGGATGCTTAAACCCCGCGGGCAGAGTTCAACACAAAAGCACCCGGCGGGTGCTTTTTTTGCTGAAACCACCGCCCGAAATGAGTAACCGTCTGCGCCGGATTGTTACTATAAATGTGACGCGGCGGCCAAACGGCGGCAATTTATTTTCGGAAGTCCCGCCGGATGGTTAAATTTACCCCCGATCGCAAACTTAAACTTAATAGACCCGACTTTCGGGCTAACCCGATTCTTATGAGACTTAAAAACTTCTTACCGATCGTAATGTGCCTCGGGGTGCTCTCCTCGGCGGCCAAAGAGAAGACCCCGGTAGACTACGTCAGCACTCTCGTTGGCACCCTGTCGAAATTCGAACTGTCGACCGGAAACACCTATCCGGCCATCGCCCTTCCGTGGGGTATGAATTTCTGGGTTCCCCAGACCGGGGAAATGGGCAACGGGTGGACCTATGTCTACACCGACGACAAGATACGCGGCTTTAAACAGACCCACCAGCCCAGCCCGTGGATCAACGACTACGGCCAGTTCTCGATAATGCCCGTAACGGGCGGGCCCGTATTCGACCAGCACGAGAGGGCCAGTTGGTTCTCTCACAAGGCCGAAATCGCCAAACCCTACTACTATCAGGTATATCTGGCCGAACACGACGTTGTGACCGAGATCACCCCCACCGAACGCGCGGCGATGTTCCGCTTCAAGTTCCCCGAGAGGGAGCTGTCCCATGTAGTGGTCGATGCCTTCGACGAGGGCTCTTTCGTCGAGATCCAACCGGGGAAAAACCGTGTTGTGGGCTACACGACCAAGAACAACGGAGGGGTGCCCGAGAATTTCCGCAACTGGTTCGTCATAGAGTTCGACCGCCCGTTCGAATATACGGCGGTTTCCACCGACGGGAAGCTCGACCCGGGTGGCCTGCAGGCCCGAACCGACCATGCCGGGGCTATCGTCGGATTCAAAACCTCGAAGGGTGAGATCGTTCATGCAAGGGTGGCCTCCTCATTCATTAGTCTCGAACAGGCCGAGCTGAACCTCCGGGAGCTCGGCGACGGCGATTTCGACCGCATCTGCCGGGCGGGACGCGACCGCTGGAACGAGGTATTGGGCCGGATCGAAATAGAGGATAACAATATCGACAACCTGCGCACTTTCTATTCCTGCCTTTACCGTTCGGTTCTCTTCCCGAGGAGTTTCTACGAAATCGACGCCCGGGGCGATATAGTCCATTACAGCCCCTACAACGGTGAAGTACTCCCCGGATATATGTTCACCGACACCGGGTTCTGGGATACCTTCCGTTGCCTTTTCCCGCTGCTCAACCTCGTTTATCCCTCGATGAACGCCAAGATGCAGCAGGGGCTGGTCAATACCTACCTCGAAAGCGGCTTCCTGCCCGAGTGGGCCAGCCCGGGCCACCGGCCCTGCATGGTGGGTAACAATTCGGCTTCGGTAGTGGCCGACGCATACCTTAAAGGGCTGGAAGGTTACGATATAGCCACGCTCTACCAAGCCATGCAGTACGGTGCGAATCATGTCCATCCGACGGTAAGCTCCACCGGCAGGCTCGGGCATGAGTATTATAACAGGCTCGGCTATGTCCCCAACGACGTCGGCGTCCACGAAAGTGCGGCCCGTACACTGGAATATGCCTACAACGACTGGTGCATTATGAAAACCGCCGAGAAACTCGGACGGCCGCAGAGCGAAATCGAACTGTACGCACAAAGAGCACTTAACTACCGCAACCTGTTCGACAGCGAAACCAGGCTTATGCGCGGCCGCGGTGAGAACGGAGAGTTCCAGACGCCGTTCAATCCGCTCAAGTGGGGAGGCGATTTCACCGAGGGTAACAGCTGGCACTACACCTGGTCGGTATTCCACGATCCGCAGGGGCTGATCGAGCTGATGGGGGGTGCCGACGGCTTCAACGAAATGATGGATTCGGTATTTACGGTTCCGCCGATCTACGACGACAGTGCCTACGGCTTCCCGATCCATGAGATCACGGAGATGACCGTAATGAATACGGGGAACTATGCCCACGGCAACCAGCCGATCCAGCATATGATCTACCTCTACAACTATTCGGGCCAGCCCTGGAAAGCGCAGTACTGGGTTCGCGACGTGATGGACAGATTCTACTCCGCCGCCCCGGACGGCTACTGCGGTGACGAGGACAACGGGCAGACCTCCGCATGGTATGTCTTTTCGGCACTCGGTTTCTACCCGGTTTGTCCCGGAACGGATCAGTACATTCTCGGCTCCCCGCTCTTCGGGAAAGCTACGATCCATCTCGAGAACGGCAGTAGGGTCGTGATCGATGCTCCCGGCAACGACGAGGATACCCGCTACATCGAAACCATGCGCGTGAACGGCAGCGATCATACGAAAAACTACCTTACCCACGGGCAGCTTAACGCCGGGGTGAAAATAGAGTATCAAATGTCCGGGGAGCCCAATTTACAGCGGGGTACCTCGAAGGAGGACTCCCCCTATTCCTTTTTGGACGAAGCGGGAAAATATCTTTCCGGCAAAACGAAGCGGTCGAAAAAGTAATGCCGAAACAGTCAAAAAAGCCCCTTCGCAGGAAGGGGCTTTTTGGTTACCGTATATCGAAGGTCGCCTCGGGATTGTTGGAGTCGCGGTTTAGAAGGCGGTCGTAGATCTCCCGGGTGAGGGTTACCACGATGCCGGTGTTGCCGTTGGTATAGAGTCTGCCCATCGACGGGGCGTCACACAGGTCGAGTTCCGTAAGACGGTTTTCCATGCAGGAGAGCGAAAACAGGGCGCTGCATCCGCTGAGTTCTATATGCGTCAGGTTATTGTAGCTGCATCCGACCGTATAGAGCGCCGACTGGCCGCCGAGATTGAGGGTGGTCAGTTCGTTCCCGTCCACCGTGAGTCTCACCAGACTTCCGCCCACGGGCAGGGTCAATTCCCGGAGCCCGGACGACGAGGCCTGCAGTTCCACGAGTCCCGTGCAGTGCGACAGATCGAGCGCGGAGAGCGAATTTTCGTTCAGGTACAGCTCCTTCAGATTCGGATTATTGCCGATATTGAGTTCGGAAAGTCCCAGGAAGTTAAGATTGAGGGTTTTGAGCAGCGGATTGCTGGAAACGTCGAGACTTTCTATCTGGCCCGGTTGTTTCCCCAACGGATCGCTATTGATATCCCTGGTTATACAACCCAGTTCTTCGAGCAGGGGGTTGCCGCTTACATTCACTGTTTTCAGCGGATTGAAGTTCGCATTGAGTACCCTGAGTTCGGGGCATCCCGAAACGTCTATATCCGATATGAAATTCTCGCTGCAGTCGAGGTATTCCAGGGCGGTGAAATATTCAATCCCCTCGAGCGAGTAAATTCTTTCGTTGTTGAGAATAACCTCCGTTATCCGGGCCGCTTCCTCAGGGGTAAATACACCGTCCCCGTCGAGGTCGTAATATTGCAGGCAAAAATTACGGAAGTTCTCATCGGCAATAAAATCGGGCTGCCCGGGCTTATCGTCCTTGCAGGAAAATAGAAGGGCCGCCGCGATAATACACAGGTTAAATCGAAATAAATTTTTCATAACAGGGCAATCTCGCCCCTGAAACCAGGGGCTTCCGGGTGCAAGTTAACAAAATCCGTGCACGCGGGAAAAATAATCCGTCCCATCCGCTTTGCACGCGATTTGTTTAAGTGACCGGTTATGGATATACTGTATCTTCTGGTCGGCCTGGTGCTGATTATCTTCGCGGCAAACTTTATGACCGACGGCGCCTCGGGGATAGCCGCGCGGTTCGGGGTATCGGAATTTATCGTCGGGGTCACCGTTGTGGCCGTGGGAACCTCCTCACCGGAACTGGTCGTAAGCCTGCTTTCGGCCCTGCGGGGCGAAACGGCGATCGCCCTCGGGAACGTCGTCGGATCAAATATGTTCAATACGCTGGTGATCGTGGGGATAACCGCCATCATAATGCCGCTGTCGCTCACCGCCGACAATATCCGAAAGGATATTCCCTTCGGTGTGCTGGCCACGATAGTACTTCTTATCTGCGCTTCGGATAATATCCTGGCCGACGGGGCCACCCCGGAAATTAGCCGCAGCGACGGGCTTTTGATGCTCTGCTTTTTCGTGATATTTCTGGCCTACACCATTTTCTCGGCAGCGGACGTAAAGGGAAGTAAAAAAGTCCCCGCCGCACTGTCCCCGCAGTATTCCCAAGCCACGGCGGAAAAGTCCGGTTTTGCGGATTTCATTAATCCAAAACCCATTTATGTGGAATCGGCCCCTGCCGCCGCTGTCGGAAAAGAAAAAAAAGAGAAGAAGCTATGGATGTTGATCATAATGACCGTCGGAGGGCTTGCCGGGCTGGTGCTGGGAGGCGACCTCTTCCTTGACGGGGCGGTGGCCATCGCCCGCCGTTTCGGGATCGGCGATACGGTTATAGCCGTTACGATCGTTGCGGGCGGAACCTCGCTTCCCGAGCTTGCAGCATCTATCACCGCCGCCGTAAAACATAAGCCGGGCATTGCCCTCGGCAATATCCTCGGCTCCAACATACTCAATATTTTCCTCGTTCTGGGAGCGAGTGCATCGGTGGCACCCCTGCAAATGGGAGATATCGGGCCCATGGACCTGCTTGCAGTCTTTGCGGCCGCCCTTTTGATGTTCATAGCCGCATTCACCTTCAAATCCAAGAAGATAGACCGCGCCGAAGGGGTAATCTTCGTTCTGCTCTACATCGCCTATATCGTTTGGGTGGTTATCAGATAAAACAAGTCCCGGGAACTCCCCGGGACTTGTTTTGGCTCTTCCTTCTGCCGGGCTTACCACACTTTTCCCAGCTCTGCCCTCATCGCATCGACACCCGGGAATCCGGCCCTCTGGTAGGTCTTGCCTCCATCCTTGTCGAAGATCATATACTGCGGAATCCCCTCTATGCCGTATTTTTGGCAGAGTGTCCTCCACTGGGACTCTCCCAGATAGTAGTGAATCCCCCCTATATCGGGAAGCATCGTCAGCCATTTGTTTTCGGGCGAGGAGGTGTTGGATATATATATAGTCACCACCCCGTGCTCCTGCATCTCGGTTTTGAGCGGTTTGATCTGTTTCATGGCATTGAGGCAGGGCCCGCACCATGTCGCCCAGAAATCTACGAATACGGCTTTGCCTCGATGTTCGGCAATTATCGTCTCGAGGATCTTGTCTTCCGCAACGTTGGGAACCTCCTCTATAATAAAACCGCCGGCTTCCATCGCCTTCCGTTTTGCGGCCATGGCCCGCTCGTGCATAGACCTGTACGTGTCACCGTAAAACGGCGAGGAGGCACCCTCGAGGCCGGCCAACGCCTCGTTGGGTGCGCCCTGGTCGGATTCGGCATGCGATACCGCCGGATAACTCAGCCGTAAATCCCGGACAAACCCCGCCTTGCCGCCGGTAATACGGTCTATCGAGGTATCGGGTATATCTCTGGTAGCCCAGGCGCGGGCAACCGTCGGGAAATGTCGCGAATACAACCATGCGGGGCTATCGGGTTCCAGCTCTTCGACCGCATCCAGATGCGCCGCCTCGTCGAACGGCCGGGCCGCCTTGCGCTGCGGGGCCGCACCGGTTGCAAAATACTCCGAATTGAGGCGCACGATATCCATGTTCAGGATATTGAAGAGGGCCTGGGCATCGATATCCCGGATGTAAATCTTTTTGAGGTTGTCCGATATTTCCATTTCGTCCAGCTCCCCTAATTTTTCCTCCCTGAGTCGGGCGACCAGGGCGGGATACTCTCCTTGGTCCACTGTCCATGCCGTGGGATCGTATATCAATTCGTAAAGGTTGGTATCGAACTGTTTGCCCGGAGCGTTCATTTCGTTATTGACTGCGGCATATGTTCCCGTGAACCCCGCGAATACGGGCCGGGTAAGGG
>JAJBVJ010000250.1 GCA_020859875.1 Rikenellaceae bacterium | reverse complement strand
GTTCCTTTAAGAAGTTCCTCGCTGAAGGGTGCCGTGCAGCGGGTAAAAAACCTCCCCGTGTATACGTTCCCCGACATGCCGCACGGATAGCCTCCCGGGCTGAGAAACTATGGTGCGGGCTTTCCCGCAGGCGACCCTTGCTTACCCCCGAAATGGTCGCCATTCTCTATGGAAAGCATTACTACGACGGCGAAGGAATAAAAAAATACGTTAATTTTGAATATTCCCCGCTCGGATCGACAGTCGAAAGGCTCGTTACGCTCTACCGTGAATCGCGGGATTAGCGGTCATATAAATGGAGAAACCTCAGAAAAAAATATCCGTACTGATAGTTGCCGGGGGCAGCGGGCAGCGCATGGGAGCAGATCGCCCCAAGCAATTTTTATCCCTTGCCGGAAAACCGGTTATCGTCCATTCGATCGAGAAGTTCCGCAATACCATACCGGGGGCGGATATATATGTCGCCCTTGCAGGGGGGATGGCAAGCCTTTGGAGAGAAGCTGCAAATATTTACGGGCTCACCGACTGCACCGTTTGCAAGGGAGGCCCGACCAGGTTCCACACCGTAGCGAACTGCCTTTCGGTAATCGAGCCGTGCGATCTGGTGCTGGTTCACGATGCGGTTCGGCCGTTGGTAAGTGAAGAGGTGATTGCGAGTGTTATAGACAGTGCCTCACTCCATGGCGCGGCAATACCCGTTGTAGTGCCCGTCGACTCTTTCAGGGTGATCGAACAGGGCGGTACATCCACGCCGTTCGACCGCCACCGGCTGAGAGCTGTCCAGACTCCGCAGGGCTTCGCATACAGTATACTATCGAAGGCCTACCGCATACCGTACCGCGATAGTTTTACCGACGATGCCCAGGTTGTGGAAACTGCGGGATATCCCGTCGCAATGTGCGAAGGTTCCCCGCTGAATATCAAATTGACCTATCCGGAAGATATGGTTACGGCCGAGGCGATCCTCGGGGGCCGTAAAAAATAACGAAATGGAAATAAGGTTCGGGTATAAAAGGGACAAGCGTTGTAAGCGGCTAACCGCCGTTTATCTGTTACTCCTGTCCGCAATACTTTCCGTCATTATCTTTATGGTGGATTTCGGATATATGGAAGCCTGGTTACTGACGGTACTCGGCGCCGTGTTGGCCCTTTACATCCTCTCCATTCCGCGTTATGTGAAGGTCGACGACGAATTCCTGGAGATACACTGCATCGTGGAGATGACCCGCATCGATCTGCGGGATATAGTCGCGATCCGCCGGGCGGAACCGGGCGAGTACTCCAACAGGCTAATTTGCACGCTGGGAAGCTACGGTTTTTTCGGCTACTTCGGTTATTACCTCGACCTGAAGGAGTGGGATTTTATAAAGGTGTATGCCACCCAGCGGCGCAATCTTGTGCTTATCGAGGATATTTACGAGCAGAAATATATCGTATCGTGCCGTGAGGCCGACCGGTTGATTGCAACCGCCGTCCAGGCCAGGGCCGCCCGCCAGCAGGAGGGTTAGAAAAACCCGAGCCAGACTTCGAGCATAAATACGCCTACCCCGGCAATATATCCGCAGAAGGCCATCAGGGAGATATTCTTCAGGTACCACATAAAATTAATCTTTTCAAGGCCCATCGCTACCACTCCTGCCGCGGAACCGATTATAAGTATGCTGCCGCCCACACCGGCACAATATGCGAGCAGGTACCAGAAGACACCGTCCCTTACGAAATATAAGGCATATTGCGGATCGGCCATCACCGTTACTGCAGCCGGGTCGGCGACGGGGTACATCCCCGATGCCGCGGCTACCAGGGGAACATTGTCCACGACGGACGACATTACACCGATCATGGTATTTATTGCATAAATGTTATGCACTCTATCGTCCAGCCAGCCTGCGAGCCCGTTTAAAATTCCCGCACTCTGCAATGCGGCCACGGACATAAGTATCCCGAGGAAGAACAGTATGGTCGGCATATCGATGTGTTTGAGCACCTTCGCCACACGGTTCTTGATAGACTCCTCCATGTCCTTCTTCCTTTTATAGAGGATCTCGGTATAAATCCACATCAGCCCCAGAGCCATCATAATCCCCATATAGGGAGGAAGATGCGTGACAGATTTGAAGACCGGCACCATTATCAGCAAAAATACCCCTACGCCCAATATCCGCATGCTCTCCCCTTTTGTAATGCCGGCGGGCCTCTTTTCGAAATCTTCCGTATAATCGGGAGCCCGCAGAATCCCGTGCAGAATCCGGGATGCTATGAGGGTCGGAATGACGACCGAAACCAGACTGGGCAGTATCAAAGATTTTATTATCGGCACGGCGGTAATATTCCCCTTGACCCACAGCATTATGGTGGTCACATCCCCGATGGGCGACCAAGCTCCCCCGCTATTTGCCGCAATGACTATCAGGCTGGCGAAGATCCACCGCTGCTTGTAATTTGCAATGAGCTTGCGAAGCAGCATAATCATTACTATGGTGGAGGTCATGTTGTCCAGCAGTGCGGACATGAAGAAAGTTATGAAAGCTATGATCCAAAGCAGTTTGGTCTTATTGCGGGTGGTTATCCTTTCCGTGATAAAATTAAAGCCCCCGTGTATATCGATCAAATCCACTATGGTCATCGCCCCTATAAGGAAGAGAAGTACCTCGGCCGTTTCGCCGAGGGTTTCGATGATTTGGTGGTCGGTTACGAACCGAACACATTGTTCGAAATAGGAGTGGCTCGCCAGGTCGGGGTGGGCCTCGAGAAACAATGAAAATTCACCTGGTGAAACCGACGGTATGATGGCGCCGGCGGAGAATATATAGATGACCCATAAAACCGTACTGGTAACAAGCGCTACGGCGGCCTTATCCACCCTAACCTTGTGCTCCAGCGCAATAAAGACATAGCCGATCACGAATACGGCTATCATAAAAGATATGCTCATGGCTTACCCTGTTATCGAGGCGGCCGGGCGGATGCCCGTTGCCGCTGCAATTATTTGGATATAAACGGCGGTTTTGTAACCCGTGCCCCGATATTACGGCCGCGGATAACGACGGCTATTTCAGTTCCCGGTGCACAATATTCGGATTCGACATATCCCAAGCCTATCCCTTGTTTGAGCATAGGCGACATCGTGCCGGAAGTTACATGACCTATGACCCCGCCTTCCGGGGCTACCAGTTCATACCCGTGGCGCGGAATACCGCGTTCCTCCATAACGAATCCGACGAGCCGGCGGGAAACCCCTTCGGCTTTCTGCTTTTCCAGGAAGGTACGGTCGATAAAATCCTTTCCTTCCACAAATTTCGTTACCCAGCCCAGTCCCGCCTCGATCGGCGAGGTGGTATCGTCGATGTCATTGCCATAGAGACAAAATCCCATCTCCAGTCGAAGGGTGTCCCGGGCACCGAGCCCGACGTTTTGGAGTCCGTAGCCCTCGCCCGCTTTCCATAGGGCACTCCAAAGCCTGGGGGCATCTTCGTTTGCAACATATATTTCGCATCCGCCCGAACCTGTATATCCCGTAATGGAAAGAATAGCATCTCCGATGCCGGCTATATCGGTTTTTATAAAGGTGTAATACGGCAGTTTTTCGATTGCTTCGGAGCACAACTGCTGGACGATCTTCATCGCCAGTGGCCCCTGGACGGCAAGCTGTGCGATCTCGTCGGATGCGTTGTAGAGCTCTTTTCCGGGGGTGAGGCCGAATATTTCTCCCTGGGTGCAGATGTGGTTCCAGTCCTTATCTATATTTGCCGCATTAACCACCAACAGGAAGGTTTCCCCGTCTATTCTATATACGAGAATGTCGTCTACTATCCCGCCCCGCCCGTTGGGCATAACGGTATACTGCACTTTCCCGTCGAAAAGGGCGGCAACATTGTTCGATGTGATGTACTGGAGAAAATCGAGCGCCCGGGGGCCTTTGACCCAAATCTCTCCCATATGGCTCACGTCGAATACTCCCGCCCGCTCCCGCACGGCCATATGTTCGTCGTTTATTCCGGTAAATTCGATCGGCATATTATAGCCCGCGAATTCGGCCATCTTCGCTCCCGCATCGATATGGTATTGGGTGAAAGGGGTCTTTTTCATAAGCCTCACGGTATTGGTGTGTTTTTAAAGTTCGTACCACAAAGCTAAATCAAAACCACGTTCGTTGTTCGCAGCCCCTACATATTTTTCAGCGGACACACCACCATTCGGCGACACTCAATCCAAAGCGATGTTCAATTGCCCGGCGGGGATTCCGGCGCATGTTGATAATGTTCTCCGAATTAGTTACTTTTGCGGTTCGTGCTTTCCGGCCGTGGACTATTTTCACGGCCGGATATTATCCGGGTTAAGAAATTAAGGACAATAAGTTATGAGCGGTAAATTCAGGGAATATAAGGGACTCGACCTGAGCGGGACGGGACGGGAGATAAACGACAAGTGGGATGCGGAAGATATTTTTGCAAAAAGCATCGCCACGCGCGAAGGTTGTCCGCCGTTCATCTTCTACGAAGGACCCCCATCGGCCAACGGTACCCCGGGCATCCATCATGTTATGGCGCGGGCTATCAAGGACGTTATTTGCCGTTACAAGACCCAGCAGGGGTTCCAGGTTCGCCGCAAGGCCGGATGGGACACCCACGGATTGCCCGTGGAACTGGGGGTGGAAAAAAAACTCGGCATTACCAAAGAGGATATAGGATCGAAGATAACGATCGAAGAATATAACCGGACTTGCCGCCAGGCGGTTATGGAATTTACCGGCGAGTGGGAAAAGCTCACCCGCATGATGGGCTACTGGGTCGACATGAACAACCCCTATATTACATACGACAATAAATATATCGAGACACTCTGGTGGATGCTGAAAAAGCTCTTCGACAAGGGGCTGCTCTACAAAGGCTACACCATCCAACCCTATTCCCCCGCCGCGGGAACCGGACTGAGCAACCATGAACTCAACCAGCCCGGATGCTACCGCGACGTAAAGGACACCACCCTTACCGCTCAGTTCAAAGTGGCGAGGGATGAAAAGAGCGAGTTCCTCTTCGACGGAGCCGAGGGTAATGTTTATATACTCGCCTGGACGACCACCCCGTGGACGCTTCCTTCCAATACGGCGCTTGCCGCCGGCCCGGGTCTCGAATACGTGCGTGTATTCTGCGAAAACCCATATACAGGTGTAAGGCAAACCGTAATCATCGCCAAAGAGCTCGCCGGCAACTATTTCGGCAAAAAACAAGAGGGAAAGTTTACGATCGACGAGAAGGTTTACAAAGGTTCCGACCTGGTAGGAATAAACTACGAGCAGCTAATCCCGTGGGTGAAACCCATGGGGGATGCGTTCCGGGTCATTCCGGGGGATTTCGTCACCACCACGGACGGCACCGGCATCGTCCATATAGCGCCTACGTTCGGTGCCGACGACGCCCGGGTGGGAAAAGAAAACGGCATCGTTCCCCTACATCTTATCGATCGCAACGGAAAGCCGCAGCCCATGGTCGACAAGACCGGGCGGTTCTTTCCCCTCGAAGACCTCGACCCCCTTTTCGTGAACGAATACATTGAAACCTCTCTATATGGTCGGTGGGCAGGAAGGTATGTAAAAAATGCATACGATGAGACCCTTACCGACGACGATGCAACCCTCGACGTCGATATTGCCGTAATGCTAAAGGGAGAGGGCAAAGCCTTCAGGATCGAGAAGCATATACACTCCTATCCCCACTGCTGGCGAACCGATAAGCCCGTACTCTATTACCCGCTCGACTCGTGGTTTATCCGTACCACCGCGCTCAAGGACGAACTGATCGGCCTCAACCAGACCATAAACTGGAAACCGGAATCGACCGGAACGGGGCGTTTCGGTAAATGGCTCGAAGGGCTGGTGGACTGGAACCTTTCGCGTTCGCGTTTTTGGGGCACTCCTCTTCCGGTATGGGCAACGGAAGACCAGAGCGAGCTGAAATGTATAGGTTCGGTGGCCGAACTCAAGGCCGAGATCGACAAATCGGTAAAGGCCGGGGTTATGGAAACCAATCCGCTCGAAGGATTCAAGGAGGGAGATTTTTCCGAAACGAACTATAACCTTTTCGACCTGCACCGCCCATTTGTCGACCGGATCACACTCGTGACCGACGACGGACGGCCAATGTACCGCGAGATGGACCTGATAGATGTCTGGTTCGACAGCGGAGCCATGCCCTACGCTCAGGTACACTATCCGTTCGAGATCACCGACGAGCAGTTTGCCAAAGTCTTCCCGGCCGACTTTATCGCCGAAGGGGTAGACCAGACAAGGGGATGGTTCTTCACACTACATGCACTGGCTACGATGCTGTTCGACAGCGTGGCCTTCAAGAATATCATATCCAACGGCCTGGTATTGGATAAGAACGGCAACAAGATGAGCAAGCGTCTGGGCAACGGCGTAGACCCCTTCGAGGTAATGGAGCAGTACGGGCCCGACGCCGTGCGCTGGTACATGTTGTCCAATTCCCAGCCGTGGGACAACCTGAAGTTCGACCGCGACGGGGTGGACGAAGTGAGGCGAAAATTCTTCGGGACGCTTTACAATACATACAGCTTTTTCGCCCTGTATGCAAATGTGGACGGTTACACCGGCCACGAGGAAGAAATACCTGTAAACCAGCGGCCCGAGATAGACCGCTGGATAATATCGCTGTTGAATACCCTCGTGAGCAAGGTAACGGCCCATCTCGAAGATTACGACCCCACGCCTGCCGCAAGGTTGATACAGGAATTTGTCGGCGAAAATTTATCGAACTGGTACGTTCGCCTCAACCGCAAACGTTTCTGGGGAGGGGAAATGGATAAAGACAAGCTTGCCGCATATCAGACACTGTATACCTGCCTCGAAACGGTGTCGATGCTTGCCGCCCCTTTCGCTCCCTTTATCACAGAGCGCATATTCTGCGATCTGAACCGTATCAGCGGCCGCCATACCGAAGGATCGGTCCATCTTTCCCGGTTCCCCGAAGCGGACTGTACCCTTGTGGACAGCGGCCTCGAGGCCATGATGGATGTTGCCCAGAGAATCTCGTCCATGGTGCTCGCCCTGCGGCGCAAGGTGAATATAAAAGTGCGGCAGCCGCTTACCAGGATCATGATCCCCATACTCGAAGAGGGTCTGAAGGAGCGGATCGAGGGGGTCGAAAGTCTTATAAAAAGCGAAGTCAACGTCAAGGAGATAGACCTTATCGAAGATACATCAGGGGTCATTACAAAAAAGATAAGGCCCAATTTCAAAACCCTCGGGCCGCGGTACGGTAAATATATGAAAGCCATTTCCGCCCTGGTGGCAGGATTCTCGCAGGAAGACATATCGCGCCTCGAGCTCGAGGGGCACAAGGTGTTGGATATAGAGGGCGAAAAACTCGAAGTAACCCTCGCCGATTTCGAGATCACCTCCGAGGATATGCCGGGTTGGCTCGTAGCCACGGAAGGAAGGCTTACCGTTGCTCTGGATGTTACCATCACGGACGAACTGCGCCGGGAAGGGGTGGCACGCGAATTGATAAACCGCATCCAAAATATCCGAAAGGAGAGCGGCCTGGAAGTAACCGATAAAATCGAATTGCAGATTTCGGACAAGGATGAAATCAGGTCGGCCGTAGCGGAACACGGCGACTATATCTCCTCGCAGGTACTGGCACTGTCGCTTTCGCTCGAAGCCCAACCGCAGGGACAATTCGTCAGTGAAGCCGATTTGGACGGTACGATAGTTAAAATAGCTGTTACCCGTAAATAAAATACGCTCGGGTTCGCATAATTTTATTATATTTATGAACCCTTAAAACTTGTAAGTTATGGCAGAGGTTGAAAAAACGCGCTACTCCGACGAGGAACTCCTTGAGTTCAAAGCGATAATATTAGATAAACTCGAAAAGGCAAAGGCCGATTACGACCTGCTCCGCTCCACGATCACGCACACCTCGAGCAACGATACGGAAGATACATCTCCCACCTTCAAAGTGCTGGAAGAAGGCGCTGCGACCCTCTCCAAAGAGGAATCGGGCCGTCTGGCCCAGAGGCAGCTGAAATTTATCCAGCACCTCGAAGCCGCCCTTGTCCGCATCGAGAACAAAACGTACGGCATCTGCCGCGAGACCGGCAAACTTATCCCGAAGGAACGCCTCAAGATCGTTCCTCATGCCACGCTCTGTATCGAAGTAAAAGAAAACGAGCGCAGGTAGGTTCCCGATTGCGACCTAATATGGAAGAACACGGTAATAACCGTGTTCTTCCATATTATAACCCCGGGTGTGCGGGCCGCCATCCCGAATCTTTTGGGAAAAATTGCGGCCCATAAAATCGCTAAAATAAAAAACCGCTATCTTCACCGCCACAAATGGCAAATGTCGTAATCTATACCGACGGCTCCGCACTCGGAAATCCCGGCCCGGGCGGGTATGGTGTCGTGATGCTCGCGCCGCCCGACCACCGAAAGGAGATCAGTGCCGGATTCAGTCTCACCACCAACAACCGGATGGAACTCATGGCGGTTTGCGTAGGTCTCGAAGCCCTTAAAGTCGCCCCGTGCAATGTTACCGTCTACTCCGATTCTCAGTATGTGGTAAATGCCGTGGAGAAAGGCTGGGTTTTCAATTGGGAAACCCGGCGGTTCAAGGGAAAGAAAAATTCCGACCTGTGGACGCGGTTCCTCTCGGTCTACCGTCGGCACAGGGTAAAGTTCGTATGGGTGAAGGGCCATTCCGACATCCCTGAGAACGAACGGTGCGACCGGCTTGCGGTCGCCGCTGCCAGCCTGCCCCAACTTCCTCCCGACGCCGGATATTCACCCGGCGGGGAAGAACTGTTATAAAGATTTTTCCTTTTCTTATACACAACTCTGCTTTGTTACGATTCTCCCGGTCGTTAGGCGGGAAATTTGTATCGGAGCGTCCAATATCGATAAATATTCTCATATGAAAAGATTTTTGGCTTCGGTATTCCTGCTGGCCGTAGCCGCGGGTTTTTCCGGTGCACAGGATACGGGAATTGTAAAAGAGACCTACCGTTATGCCGTAAAGGACGGTCAGGAACTTATGCTCGACAAATATTCCCCTGCCTGGGAATCCATACATCCCTCGCCCTGTGTAATATTTATGTTCGGCGGCGGTTTCTTCACCGGTCAAAGGGACGGGTCCTATTATATTCCCTATTTCCGGTTTCTGGTCGAAAACGGCTATACGGTCATCTCCATAGATTACAGGCTCGGATTTAAGGATTTTCGTGACGGGCCTCCACAAGATACCAGAAAAATGGGTAAGATAAAGATGGCTAAAGCCTTCGTAGCCGCCTTCAAAAATGCTATCGACATTGCGGTCGAGGACCTGTTCGATGCGACCGCCTTCATTATAGATCGCTCCGCCGGATGGAACATCGATCCGCACGGAATCATAGCCAACGGTTCAAGCGCAGGAGCAATATCGGTACTTCACGGGGAATATGCCATCTGCAACGGGGAGAATGTCGCCTTGAAACTTCCCGACGGGTTCCGGTATGCCGGTATAATCTCCTTTGCCGGGGCGATATTCGTCGAGGCCCGTGATATAAATTTCATGTCGCCGCCCTGTCCGATAATACTCTTCCACGGAAGTGCCGACTCGAATGTGCCTTACGACAAGATTAAGAAACTGGGGCGGGGATTTTACGGATCGGAACATATATCCGCAAAACTCACCCGGATCGGTGCTCCCCATGCCTTTTATTCGGTCGAAGGTGGAACCCATACCGTCGCCGCGACCCCGATGAACGAGAACCGCGAAGATATACTTTCATACCTCGACAAACTGGTGGACAAAAGCGAACGGATCATTATCAAAACCGATGTCAACCTGCTGGACACTGTAAAGAGCAGCCACAAATTCAGGATAAGGGATTATGTAAAATCGAACTTCCCCGCAGGGAGTTAAACGGATGGTTATAAATTCAAACCGGCGTGATTAAACATTTTATTATCCACGGGTTTTTAGTATCTTTGCACCGATTTTCGGCTAAAGAAAATAGATATTTTAATCATAACTAAATCATTGTATTATGAGCCAGATTGTAAGCGTTCACGGGCGCGAAATTCTCGATTCGAGGGGTAATCCCACAGTTGAAGTGGAAGTGACCACCGCATGCGGTGCTTTCGGGCGTGCAGCCGTTCCCAGCGGAGCATCTACCGGCGAACACGAAGCCCTCGAACTTCGTGACGGCGATAAAAACCGCTACGGCGGCAAAGGCGTATTGAAAGCCGTGGCAAATGTCAACGACCTCATTGCCAAAGAAATTATCGGCATGTCGGTCACCGACCAGGTGGGTATCGACAAAGCCATGATAGCCCTCGATGGAACGCCTACCAAAAGTAAACTGGGTGCCAATGCGATACTCGGCGTTTCTCTCGCCTGTGCAAAAGCCGCCGCAGATCTTCTCGGACAGCCGCTTTACCGCTATATCGGCGGAACCAACACGAAGATCCTCCCGGTTCCTATGATGAACATCATCAACGGTGGTTCACACTCGGATGCCCCGATCGCTTTCCAGGAATTTATGATCCGTCCGGTGGGCGCACCCTCTTTCCGTGAGGGGCTGCGCATGGGTGCGGAAATTTTCCACGCACTTAAAAAAGTGCTTCACGACCGCGGTCTCAGCACCGCAGTCGGCGACGAAGGTGGATTCGCCCCGGCGCTCAACGGTACCGAGGATGCGCTGGATTCGATCATTAAAGCTATCCAGGCCGCAGGTTACAAGCCCGGACTCAAGAAAGACGGCGGCGATGTATCTATCGCCCTGGACTGCGCGGCATCGGAATTTTTCAAAGATGGCATCTACGACTATACTAAGTTCGAAGGCGCCGGCGGTGCAAAACGCACTCCACAGGAACAGGCCGCATACCTCGAAGAACTCATCACCAAATATCCGATCGATTCCATCGAAGACGGTATGGACGAAAACGACTGGGAAGGATGGAGGCACCTCACCGACAAGATCGGCGGACGCTGCCAATTGGTGGGCGACGACCTGTTCGTGACCAACGTAGAATTCCTCCGCAAGGGTATCGAGCTCGGCTGCGCCAACTCGATCCTCATTAAAGTTAACCAGATCGGTACCCTCACCGAAACTCTCGATGCCATCGAGATGGCTCACCGTGCCGGTTACACCACCGTCACTTCCCACCGCTCGGGAGAGACCGAAGATTCTACGATTGCCGACATCGCCGTTGCTACCAACTCCGGCCAGATCAAGACCGGTTCTCTCAGCCGCAGCGACAGGATGGCCAAGTACAATCAGCTCCTGCGCATCGAAGAGGAATTGGGCCAGGAAGCGATTTACGGCTACGAAAAAGTTTACAGGAAATAATTTCGGTAAACAAATAAATGAAAAAGCCTGTCCGATGGATGGGCTTTTTCATTACCCGCAGGATGCGGTTCGGACAAACTTTCGGAAAATAAATTTTCCTTCGTTTGCCGCTCACCTTTCACTATATTTAAAGAATATAGGAAGCACCTCTGCAAGCTTCCGCAAACCAGTTTGCTTGGATTGCTCTCGGTTTTCACTATATTTGGGAAAGCCTGACCTAAATGAGACCGTCCGTTACTCTTTCTGCTATATCGCAGCTATATGCGGTATTCCTTCGCATTGGCCCGAAACCGGGCCGGGCAGATATAAATAGAGAATACCGCTAATATTTATTTGAATCGAGCTGTGATGGGAAAGATTTTGGTTCTGTTCATTCCGGCACTATTTGTAATTTCGAATCCGGCTATATTTGCCACGGTGCCCGCAGAAAAACCGACATACGACGGGCGCTTCCCCCTGCCCGAAGACTTTACCCATGCGGTTTTCGGTGACGGCGGTGGACTGCTCGAATTCGGACAGTGGATGACCGGAAATATTCGGTACCATCTCGACCTTGCCGAGGCCGGATATACGGGACGGGTGGTTGCGGTTTTCGTAGTAGATGAAAACGGGAATACCGATCAGGTGGAGATAATTTACACGATACATGATAAATTGTCGGAAGAAGTTGTGAGGGTGATCCGGATGTCTTCCGGAATGTGGGCTCCCGGCACGAACGATAAGGGAGAACCGATAAGGATCAAGTACCTTATCCCCGTTCTTTTCAAGACTCAGCAATTCATATTTCAACTAACTAACCCTCGAATGTATGAAAAAGTTTCTACTTGCCCTTTTTACCGTATTCCTTTCCCCGGCATTTTCCTTTGTCGTACATGCCCAGCAGCCGCAGACAATCTATGCCCGCGGGGATAATCAACTTCCGGAAGGTTACACCCACGCCTCTTTTAAGGGAGCAGACTTACTGAATTTTAAAGTATGGGTTGCGGAAAATATTAAGATCCCGAAAAAACTCCGGACCAATGAAATTTCCGGGCGTGTTATCGTCTCTTTTATTGTCGACGAAACCGGGAAAATTACCGACGTTGAGGCGCTTTATTCACCCGATGAGGATTATTCGAGGTTAGTTATCCAAACCGTCGTTTCATCTTCAGGGAAATGGAAGCCAGGTGCCGACCCCGAGGGGAACCCGGTTCGGATAAGGTATTTATTGCCGGTTGAACTCATATACAATGACATTATATATGACGGAATGAGAGATCTCCCTCAAGGATTTTCACATGCCAGGTTCGATAACCGGGATATTAAAGAATTCAGGGAGTGGATCGTATCGAATATCGAATATCCCGAAGAGTACTTCGATAACAATTATGGATTTAACCAGATATATGTAGCTTATCTCGTTGGCAAGGAGGGATATATAGAAGAAGCCGAATTCCTGCTTTCTCCGAGCGATTCCGTATCACAGTCCATACTCGATGCCATGACCGCTTCAGCCGGAATGTGGACTCCGGCTTCGGACAATAAGGGCAATCCCGTAAAGATGCTCTACTACCTGCTTTTTAACATGACGTGGACAACCGGAGATGTCCCCGAAGATCTGCATTTGGCTCAATTCGAAGGTGGAGGCGTAACCAAATTCAGGGATTGGGTTCAGAAACGACTTTCATATCCTTCGGAAGCAGCAGAACTCGGAATCAGCGGCAAAGTCCTCTCGACTTTTATAATAGACGGGGAGGGAAATCTAACCAACCCCGAAATTCTTTATTCCGCCCATCGATCCTTTACCACAGTAGTATTGAATATACTTCGTGAATCACCTAAATGGAAGCCGGCAATCGATTCGGACGGCAAGCCGGTCAAAGTCCGATTCGTTCTTCCGGTGGATTTCCAACTTAATTAGTTTACGATCATGAAAAAACTGTTTTTTACTTTTATCGGCATTTCCGTATTTATGGCTTTTCAGACCGAAATATTCGCCCAGCAGCCGCAGACGATCTATGCCCGCGGGGATAATCAACTTCCGGAGGGTTATACCCACGCCTCTTTTAACGGGGGCGGGTTGTTGGACTTTAAAATACGGGTTTCACAGGAAATTTCATTACCCGAAGAATTCGAAACCGGGGAACTCTCCGGAAGGGTAATAGTGTCACTGATCGTCAATGAAAAGGGAAGGCTCGAGGAGGTCGAGGTACTTTCCTCGCCCCACCCCGTATGCTCGACAGCCGTATTGGAAGCCATCGGTACAGTCCCCGGAAAATGGAAACCGGGCAGAGATCCGAAGGGTAAGCGGGTGAGGATAAGATACCTGTTGCCGGTGGAGTTTGCATTCGACGGCAGGGAAAATACCGCCACGAAAGTTAATCCGGATCACATACCGGTCGGAACCATGCCCTCCTTCCAGAAGGGTGATTTAACGAAATTCCGAGAATGGGTTATAAGTAGGACGGAATACCCGAGTGAGCTAAAGAAAGAAAGTATTAAAGGGAATGTGGTAGTTACTTTCGTTATCGAACGGGACGGAAGCATAACGGATGTTCAGGTGCTGTCCGGCCTTCACCCTTTGCTGGATCGGGAAGCGGTGAGAGCGGTCGAGGAGTCCCCCGATTGGGAACCGGGACTGGATGAGAATGGCAATCCGGTCAGGGTAAGGATGAATATGCCGGTTAGTTTCGGGAAATGATTGCCGGTGTGCGAAAGCCGCATGGCCTCGCCGTTTTGTGGTAAACTATTTGTAATTTTGCAATTATAACTACCGTTCCCCTATGGCGACTTCACTTTTCGGCGACGTTATTTTCGGCCCGGTTCGCAGCCGCAGGCTGGGACTGTCGCTGGGAGTCAACCTGTTGCCGACCGATAGCAAGCTCTGCAATTTCAACTGCATATACTGCGAATGCGGATGGAACATGAAAGGTGCCCGTCCCCGATTCGTCGACAGGAAAACGGTTTATACCCTTCTGCGGGAAAAACTTGCGGAGATGGAGTCGGAGGGTACCCCGCCCGACGTTATAACCTTCGCGGGCAATGGCGAACCCACCATACATCCCGACTTTCCTGCCATTATCGACGATACCATCGCCCTACGCGACGAACTTTGCCCATCGGCCGGAATATCGGTGCTTACCAACGGAACTATGATATGCAGGGAAGAGGTGCGGGGCGCCCTGATGAAAGTAGACAATAACATAGTTAAACTCGATTCGGCTTTCGACAAAACCGTCCGGCTTATCGACAACCCTCAGGGGGCCTACTCTGTCGGAGCTACGGTCGAATGCATGAAGGCATTTGGTGGACAACTAATTATCCAGACTATGTTCCTGCGCGGGCACTACAAAGGCGAGATCGTGGACAATACTACCGACGAGGAGGTTTCGGCATGGCTCGACATCATAAAAGAAGTGGCTCCCGAAAAGGTAATGGTCTATACCATAGACCGGGCCACCCCGGCCGAAGGATTGGTAAAGGTAGGTATCGCCGACCTCGAAGAAATAGCCGGGCGGGTAAGAGCCCTCGGGATAGAGTGTACGGTGGCGGGATAAAAGACCAGGTATAGTTTAATTAATACAAAAGCAGACCGGCCACTATGAGAATGAGTACTACCACCCTGATCGTAGAATACCTGATGAGCGGCATTTTCGGGCTCATCTCGATCGCCGTTCTTTTTTTCACCTGTTTCCCCGACCTCTTCTGTGAGCTTTCATCGAAGCATGAACTCGGTTTGGGCTCATCGGCGATACTGCTTCTTATGATCCTCAGCGTGGCCTACTCGCTCGGCATTGCTATCGAGACCATATCCCTTTCTATCTTTGAGAAATGGATCTTCAAAAGATTGCCT
Organism: Rikenellaceae bacterium; assembly: GCA_020859875.1. Classification (GTDB taxonomy): domain Bacteria; phylum Bacteroidota; class Bacteroidia; order Bacteroidales; family Rikenellaceae; genus WRDF01. The sequence continues at coordinate 3,469 of JAJBVJ010000250.1, read as the reverse complement.
GTCGGGAGGATGACCCGGTGGATAGAAACCAAACCGATCCTTAAAAAAGACCCTTTATTCAAGGGAATGAAAGCCGGGCCGAAATTAAATGAAGTCCGTTCCTGCTACGGCCATTGCCGCTTTAAGATACTCGAATGCAATCAGGAACTTTACGGTGAAATCGAATCCCAGATCTCGCGGATGAGACTTATCAGGGTTCTGTGTATATTCGAGTCATTGATCTGGATTGCATCGCTCATTTTCCTCATACGCATATGGGCGTGTCAAGATCGGTGGAACGCATGGAAAGGCCCGATTATCTTTGCATTTATCGGCGTTACCGTAATAACGGCATTGACCTACTGGGCAAGAAAACCCGCTATGAGCGCTATTTTCGCGCGATCGAACGGTCTTATTATAATTGTTTCTGGAAAGAAAAAGATACAGCGGCGATCGAATCGAATTAATAAAAACTACACAGTAATGATAACCACAGAACTGATTAAAGAGCTTATGAGGCGACAGGATTCGCTGAGGAGGCACCTTTGACATCGACAGTAAACTAATAGAACTCGAAGAAGAGCAGGATAAGACCCAGGCACCCGATTTCTGGGACGATCCCTCGGCGGCCGAAACGCAGCTCAAAAAAGTCGCCTCTATCAAGAGCTGGCTCGACGATTACCGACAGGTGGAATCCCTGGTGGACGACCTGCAGCTGATGCCCGACTTTGTGCGGGAGGGTCTGTCCTCGGAAGAGGAGCTGGAAAAGCATTACCGCATTGCCCTGGAAAAGGTGGAAAATCTCGAGATGCGCAATATGCTGCGCGGTGACGAGGACAGGCTCGGGGCAATCATGGACATCAACTCGGGTGCCGGGGGTACCGAAAGCCTCGACTGGGCATCCATGCTGCTGCGGATGTATACCCGCTGGGGAGAGGAAAACGGTTATAAGGTGAAGGTGCTCGACATTCACGACGGGGACGAAGTGGGGATAAAATCCGCTACCCTGGAATTTGAGGGGGAATATGGCTACGGCTACCTGAAAAGCGAAAACGGCATCCACCGCCTGGTCAGACTGTCCCCTTTTAACGCCAACAACAAACGGCAGACGACGTTCGCCTCGGTATTCGTATCCCCGGCGGTCGACGATACCATCGAGATAACGATAAACCCTGCGGACATACAGTGGGATACCTACCGCAGCAGCGGGGCGGGAGGACAGAACGTAAATAAGGTCGAAACCGGGGTGAGACTGCGATACAGCGGCAAAGACCCGGACACGGGCGAACCCGTAGAATTCCTCATCGAAAACACCGAGACACGCTCCCAGCTAATGAACCGCGAGAATGCATTGCGGATATTAAAAAGTAAGCTATACCAACGGGAGTTGGAAAAGAGGCGGGTTTTGCAGAACCAGCTCGAAGGGCAGAAAAAGAAGATCGAATGGGGTTCGCAGATACGCAGCTATACACTCCATCCTTATAAACTCGTAAAAGATCACCGCACCGGTTTCGAAAGTTCGGATACGGCCGCCGTACTCGACGGCGACCTCGACGGCTTCATAAAATCATACCTGATGGAGTTCGGTGCAGAGGAATAGTTCACGGAGAGATTACAGATAAAATTGGAGATCCCGGCGGGATCTCCAATTTTTATTAAATTATTGAACAGATTAACTTTATTTTGTTCTACCCCGGTGCTGTTTCCCGGCCTTGTTTTGTTGGTTTTTATTGTTCTTGGCGTTTTTCTGCTGGCGGCCGTTCTGGTATGCTCCCTTTTTGGAATGCGCCGTAAAGGGTTGTTTATACTCACTTTTGAGATTATTCAATGCAATTTCATCGATCTTTATCGTATTATCGGACAATGCCTTTATATCCTTTATTATAACCTCGTTGTTGGGGTGCTCCTGGTTGTATTCGTAGCTTTTGGTGCGCATATAGCGGGCTAACCCTGCTATTGCCGCCTCCACCGCCTCGGTGTCGGGCTCGTGGGCGAGAGCCTCGATGATCCGCTGTACATTCTTACCGTAATGTTTCATCTTGATCCGCTTGTCGGGATATTGAAGCCTGTCCGGCTTTGGAGTCAGGGCGGCGGCCGAGGGGATCGGATAGGGTGAGTCTACATCCAGATCGAAACCGGCCATTATAAAAAGGTGGTCCCAAAGCTTATGGGTGAAGTCCGCAGTGTCCCGCAGAAGAGGATTCAGGTTGCCCATTACGGCAATAACAGCCTGAGCCTGTGTATTGCGGAAATCCCGGTCTTCAATGGTCTTGATGTAATCCACCATCTGGTGTATATGCCGGCCATACTCGGGCAGCATTAGTTTTTTACGTTCGTAATTATAATTCGTTTCCATATAGGTATTCTATTCCCGATTAATGAAATTAATGATTCTTGCCGAAAAAGATCGATCCGGAAAAACTGCAATTAAAGGCAAAAAGCCGCTTCAAAAAGACATCCGGAATAGTAGTAATTCGACTGGAAAAACCTGATCGGAACATCCACTCAGGCAAGTGGTTCGATACTTGCGGAACCGCAGTATTTACTAACTTTACAACAAAGTTATAAGTAACTTTTCACAAAACCAAATTAGTCAGTTAAAAAGTCGCTTCAATATTTTAACCCCTTTATCGCGGCTCAAACCAACGTGCAGCTGGAAATACATTATGGCAAAAATCCTCATTATCGACGGGCAACGCGGCGTACGGAATGTATTGAAAGAAAAACTCGAGTTCGAAGATTACGTCGTCGAAGTAGCAGAGAATGTAGAACAGGCCCTGTCGCTTGCCCAGAAGACGCATTTCGACATTGTCATCATCGATGAAAAGACTTTCACGTCCATGTGCAGCGAGGATAAGGGGATTCCCGAGGCCATTGCCATTATAGTCACTTCGGACAGCCCTTCGGTGGAATCCGCCGTGGGAGCCATGCGAAACGGGGCTTTCGATTTTATCACGAAGCCTATCGACATGAACGCCATGCTGACGGCCGTGCGGCGCGCAGCAACTCTGCTCGAAGATCCGGCCGACCTGCAGCCCACGGCAAAACCATGCCGCAGCCGTGCCCGCAGGCACGAGAGCGGAAAAGTCGAAAATATAATAGGCAACTCGCGTCAGATCAAACACGTCAAATCCCTTATAGATAAAGTAGCCCCCTCGGATGCCAGGGTACTTATAACGGGCCCCAACGGAACCGGCAAGGAACTGGTTGCTCATTGGCTGCACGAAAAGAGCGATCGACGGGATGCTCCGTTTGTTGAGGTCAACTGCGCGGCAATACCGTCCGAACTTATAGAAAGTGAACTGTTCGGCCACGAGAAGGGAGCTTTTACCTCCGCAATAAAACAGCGCCGCGGAAAATTCGAGCAGGCCAACGGCGGAACCCTGTTCCTGGACGAAATCGGGGACATGAGCCTCTCGGCTCAGGCAAAAGTCCTGCGTGCACTTCAGGAAAACCGTTTATGAAGCGTCGGCAGCGATAAGGATGTGAT
>JAJBVJ010000044.1 GCA_020859875.1 Rikenellaceae bacterium | reverse complement strand
CGGGCAAACGCGAACTGATGAGAAATTAACCGCCACCGCTACCTGTAATAAGCCGATATTATGAGCCGATCCAAAATAAAAGGCCTCACCGCAGAGCAGGTGACCCGAAGCCGGGAGATGTATGGGCGGAACGTACTCACACCCGTGCGCCGGGAGTCGGTGTGGCGCGTGTTCCTGGCCAAATTCAACGACCCTATCATCAAACTCCTTCTTGCCGCCGCCCTGCTTTCGCTGGTGGTCGGGATCGTGGACGGCCACTACTCCGAGACCATCGGGATCATCTGCGCGGTTCTGCTTGCGACGTGCGTCTCCTTCTGGTTCGAATACGATGCCCGCCGGCGTTTCGAGGTTCTCAACGTGGTCGACGACGATGCTCCGGTAAAGGCGATCCGGGACGCGGAGGTGATGGGCATTTCCAAAAAGGATATAGTGGTCGGGGATATAATTTTACTCGAGAGCGGCGACGAGGTGCCGGCCGACGCCCGCCTTACCGAGGCGGTATCGCTTGCCGTGGACGAATCCTCCCTTACGGGCGAACCTTCGGCCACGAAGAGTGTCGACCCGTCGAAATTCGACACCGAATCTACATATCCGTCCGATATGGTGATGAAGGGCTCCACCGTAACCCAGGGGCACGCCGTGGCCGAGGTTACGGCCGTGGGCGACTCTACCGAGTATGGCAAGGTGGCCGAGCAGGCCACCGTCGAGAGCGGCGCGGATACCCCTCTGAACCGCCAGCTGCGCCGACTCTCCTCACTTATTAGCCGCACGGGCGCCGTCCTTGCCGTCACTATTTTTGTGGTACTGGTGCTCAAGGGCATCTTCATAGACGAAACACTTACCACCGGCTCCTGGCTGGACATTGCGGGGGGGATCCTGCGGATCTTCATGGTATGCGTGGCCATTATGGTGATGGCCGTGCCCGAGGGTCTTCCCATGAGCATCACCCTCAGCCTTGCAATGAGCATGCGCAGAATGCTCAAAACCAATAACCTGGTGCGGAAGATGGATGCCTGCGAAACGATGGGCGCCGTGACGGTCATCTGCACCGACAAGACCGGCACCCTCACCATGAACCGGATGACCGTAAGTGAGATGGTAACTTATAACGGCACCGGTAAAAACGAGCTGGCCCGGATGATCGCGCTCAACTCCACCGCATACCTCGACGGCTCGGGCAAGCCCATCGGCAACCCGACCGAAGGTGCCCTGCTCCTCTGGATGGCCTCCGGGGGCTGTGCCTACGACGAGCTTCGCGCATCGGCCCCTATCGTCGACCAGATAACATTCTCCACCGAACGAAAATTCATGGCTACCCTCGTCACCGACGGGGGTAGCCGCAGGCTCCTGGTAAAAGGGGCCCCCGAGGTTGTATTGGCCATGTGCAGCGACGAGGGCACCGCCGGGGTGGAAGAGAGTCTGGCCCGCTTCCAGAGCGATGCGATGCGTACCCTTGCCTTCGCCAGCGCCGGGACCGCCGCGCCGACCTGTGCGGAGGCGCTCCAAAAGGAGTGTCTTACGCTCGATGCCGTCGCCGCCATATCCGACCCGGTGAGAGCCGACGTACCCGGGGCGGTGCGCCGCTGCCTCGACGCCGGCATCGACATAAAGATAGTAACGGGCGATACGGCCGCCACGGCCCGCAGGATCGCCTCTCAGATAGGCCTGTGGGATGAGGAGGACGGGGAGGACAATATCCTCACCGGCCCGCAGTTCGAGGCCCTCTCCGACGAGGAACTCCTCGGGCGGCTCGAAGGCCTGAAGATCATGGCCCGCGCCCGTCCCCTCGACAAGCAGAGGCTCGTAAAACTGCTCCGCCGCAAGGGCGAAGTTGTCGCCGTCACGGGGGACGGCACAAATGACGCCCCGGCGCTAAATTTCGCCGACGTGGGCCTTGCGATGGGAACCGGCACCCCGGTGGCCAAACAGGCCGGCGACATTATACTGATCGACGACTCATTCGCCAGTATAGCCACGGCAGTAATGTGGGGAAGGTCGCTCTACCGCAATATTCAGCGCTTTGTGATGTTCCAGCTTACGGTCAACCTTTCGGCCCTTGCAATAGTATTTATCGGGTCGATTTTCGGCCGGCAGATGCCGCTCACCGTGACACAGATACTTTGGGTGAATATAATTATGGACACTTTCGCCGCTATGGCACTGGCCTCGCTTCCGCCGTCGCCATGTGTGATGGAGGACAGGCCCCGGTCGCCCGACGATTTTATAATCGGCCGCGGGATGCTGCGGCGCATCGTGGGAATCGGGACCCTTATGGTCGCGGCGATGCTCGGGATGCTCTTCATCTGGGGCAGGGGCCTTACGCCCTACCGCCTGTCGGTATTCTTCACGGTCTTCGTGATGCTCCAGTTCTGGAATCTGTTTAACGCCCGGGGCTGGAGATCCGGCCGGGGAATATTCGGCAATATCGCTGCCGACAAGGGATTCCTGGCAGTATCGGTACTGATCCTTACCGGCCAAATAATTATCACCACTTTCGGCGGAGAGATATTCCGTACGGTGCCTCTAAGCCTTCGGGACTGGTTTATTATTATTGCTTCAACCTCCGCGGTGGCTTTTATCGGACTGACCCTCCGCCTTGCCTCCCGAAGGAAAAAATAGGCCGGCCGCTCCCGCTACCTCTGACCGCTCCGCCGCCCGGCCCGGTTCGCCGGCAGGTGTCATTTTCCATACCTTTACGCTTTCCGATACTATCCGCTCCAGGAGATTTTTCCCGGGAGAATTCGGCGACCTTCGCTCCTCAG
>JAJBVJ010000245.1 GCA_020859875.1 Rikenellaceae bacterium | reverse complement strand
CATGGCCGCTGCCTCCATCGGGCAGGATTACGGCGCCACGCGGCTGGACGGTTCTCCGGTGATCGTCAACATAAGGCGGCCCAAGATCTACAATAAGATCAAGCTCGACCTCTACCTGATGCGTTTCCTGGCGGCCAAGCTGGCCAAGAACTATCCGGAGATGGCGGCGATCAATATTATCGGCGTGGTAGACGAATTCGGCGAAAGCATCCTGCGCGAACTGGACTACAACAACGAGGCGGCTAATATCCTCCGCTTCCAGCAGATGTTCGAAAACGAGCCGACGGTCTACATACCGAAAGTTTACCTCGATTACACGTCGCGGCGGCTCCTGGTGATGGAGCGGATCACGGGGATCACCCCGGACGACCCGACGGTGCTGAAAGCCAACGGACTCGACACGCAGCAAATCGCGCTGAACGGAGCCAACGCCCTACTGACAATGATCCTGCGGTACGGCTTTTTCCACGCCGATCCCCACGCGGGCAACCTTTTCATCATGCCGGACAACGTGATCGCATTCATCGACTTCGGGATGGTGGGCGTACTGACGCCGAGGGACATGGATTTCCTGGCCAACATTTCGCTGGGCTTCGTCAAACGCGACCCGACGATGATCGCCGATTCGCTGATCACCCTGTGCAACGTTCGCTTCTTCAAAAAGCGCGACGAACTCATTTTCAGCCTGCAACAGCTGACGGCGCAGTACAGCCACGTGCCGATCGACAAGCTGGACTATGCCGGCATGATCCAGCAGTGCATCAACCTGATCACTAAATATTCGCTTCAGATACCGAGCGGCATCTTCATGCTGGTCAAATCGTTGGCGACTATTCAAAAAGTAGCTGAAAAACTGGACCCAGACATTCCTTTTACGCCATTGATCACGCCCTACGCCAAGGACGTGATCATGCACCGCTTCGCGCCGCGCAAACTGGCCGGGGAGCTGTACCAGACGCTGAAAAACTATGCCAACCTCGCGCTGAACCTGCCCAACGACATCAGCGAGATCCTCTACAAGCTCAAACAGGGGGAGATTCGCCACAATATCCGCTTCGAGAACAGCGAAATGCTGCAAAAGGCGGTGCGGAACGTCGGGTTCCGGATGGCCTACGCCATTATCCTCGTCGGGCTGTTCATCGGTTCGGTACTGCTGATCAACACCCGCTCCGACCTCTCTTACGCCAAGTTCCTCCTATGGGCTTCGTCGCTCCTGATCTTCATACTGATCTTCAAATGGATGTTCCGGCGGAAGTGACGCATAAAATGTGTATATTCGTCCTATGAACATCTGGCAGCTCTTACCGAACAAGGGCTGGGGCGGGGGCGAGAGATACGTGTGGGAGCTGTCCCGCAGCCTGTCGGAAGCGGGGCACGACGTGAGCGTCGTGATCCCTCCCTGCGACATACTGGCCGAGCGGTTCGTCGGACTGAATACCTGCACCCTGCGCTTTAGGGGGCCTTACGATCCGGGCGCCATATATCGTCTGGCCCGGCTGGTCGAAGAGCATAAAATAGAGATCATCCATACCCATATTTTCAAACATGCGACCGCGGCGCTTCTGGCCCGGAAATTATACGGACTCGACGTGCGGGTGGTCATGACCCGACACCTGTGCCGCCCGGCGAAAAAGAGCCTGCACTACCCTTGGCTCTACCGGCATATCGACCGGCTGATCTTCGTATCGGCGGAAGCCGAAAGATCGTTCCTTTCGTCCGGCCCGCAGATAGCGGCGGACCGCATGACGGTCATAACCAACAGCGTCCGGCCGGATGCGGGTACTTGGGCCGTTGACCTGCGCCCGGAGTTGGGCTTGGGCGACAACACATTCCTGATTGCTTTCGCCGGGACGATCATGCCGGAAAAAGGCGTTGAATTTATCCTTGACCTTGCTGCCGGGCTGCGGAAGATCGCACCGCCCATCGTTTTCGTGCTGGCGGGGAAAACTCCCGAAGGCAAAGAGGCATATATGGAGCACCTGCGAAGCGAGGTAGCACGACGAGGGTTGGGCGAACAGGTACGGTTCCTGGGCTTCATCGACCGCACGATCGCCTTTTTCCGGCAAGCGGACGCCGTAATCGTGCCCACCCTTATCCCCGAATCGTTCGGTTTGGTGGTCGTGGAGGCCATGATCGCCGAAAAACCGATATTCTTTTCCGAAAACATCCCGTCCGAAGTGATCACCCCGGAGGAGGGGGTACGGATCGACGTGGAGGATGTCCAAGAGAGCTGCCGCCTGATCCGGGAGCTGGCACAAGACCCGGCCCGGCAACAACTGTTGGCGGAGAGAGGTCATCGAAGGTGGCAGGAACGCTTCACTTACGACCGTTTCCTGGAACGGATATTGGACGCTTACCGAAACTGAACATATGGACCGAACCCCGCTGGTCAGCCTGATCATACCGGCCTATAACGTGGCCGAATACCTGCCCCAATGCCTCGACTCGGCTTTGGGACAGACCTACCCGAACCTACAGATCGTAATCGTCGATGACGGCAGCACAGACCGAACGCCTTCGGTCATAGACCGATATGCGGCATCGGATCCGCGCGTTATGGCCATTCATCAGGAGAATGCGGGAGTGATGCTGGCCCGAAAGCGGGCTATCGAAGCCGCAACAGGCGAATACCTCTGCTTTCTGGACGGCGACGACTACCTGCCATTGGACACTGTCGAAATCCTGTACCGGGGAATCGAACAATGGCAAACGGACATTATCTGAGGAGACATCGTTCGGGTGAGTGGTGGCTATAAGCTCTCGAAA
>JAJBVJ010000121.1 GCA_020859875.1 Rikenellaceae bacterium | reverse complement strand
GCCCTAGAACCATTACCCCCACGAATATCAGTATGGTTGAGATCGGTTTTCGGACCGATGCTTCGTAAATTTTCATCCTCGGAAAATGTTAATCGTTTATGATTTCGACGGGGGTTCCGGTATCCAACCGCGATATTCCGGTAGTAATTACCTCGTCACCGTTGTCGAGACCCGTTAAAATCTGAATTTTGTTCCCTATCTGTCTTCCGGTGGTAACCTCCCTGCGTTCGGCCGCCCCGTCGTTAACGATGAACAGGTATTTGTCGTTAGAACCTACCTGCTTCTGAACGGCTATGTCTTCCACCATAAGGGCCGGCATTTTGCCGAAATGCAGTATGGTTCGGGAGAACATCCCCGGACGCAGAAGCCGGTCTTTGTTGGGTATGGTTATTTCGACATTAAACGTTCTTGTAGCGGCATCTATCGCCGGATAAATCAGCGACACCTTACCTTCGAACACTTTGTCGGGATACATATCCACGCGGATCTCCGTCGGCATATTCATCGACACATAGGGAAAATATTGTTCTGAAATGGCGACCGTCACTTTCAGGGTGTTGATCTGCATAACCTGCAGGATAGGGGCGCCGCTGTAAAGGTCGCCCGGATCGTAATTTCGCTCGGTTACTACCCCGTCAATGGGGCTGCGCAGTTCGATATTCACCTTCAAGTTGTCGGTCTGTTCCTTTTGAACGGCGAGCGAGGTCTCGATCTGGTCGAGTTCCTGCTTCGAAATACCTCCCGCTTCGTATACGGCTTTAATCCTGTTGTAGTCCGCTTCGAGGTTCAGAAGCTGTATGTTGCTTTGGTTGAAGTTCGTCGGATCCATCTTTACCAACAGCTGTCCTCTGCTCACATTCTGGCCTACGTCCACGAATATATTGTCGATCCTCACCGACGAAAGCGACGGGGCGATATTGTTTTCCTTGTACCCGTGGATGGTACTGGTGAATTCCTGTGTATTGTCGATCTCTTCGTAGTAGGCATACTGCGTCTTAACGGGAGCTCTGTACTCCTCTTCGACTTCGACTGTCTTCTTTTTTATACATCCGGTCATGGCAAACGCAGCCATGAAGATAACCGGGGCGATAAATGAAATCTTTTTCATCGTTTTTTTCTTAATCTATTTTTACCATCCGTTAATAATCCAAACCTATTATCTGTTCGTAGTCCGCCTGGGCCGAAAGATAATCGTATATCGACTGGTTGTAGTTCAGCCTTGCCTGGGTAAGGGCTACTTCTGCCGAATTCACTTCCAGCATCGTCCCTACACCGTTGTCGTAGCGGGTGCGGCTGATGTCGTATCCCTTCTGTGCCTGAGTTATGGTAGCCTCGTTGGCAAGCATGGTAGCCTGGGCAGTCAGTACATCGTTGATGGTGTTGTTCACCTCTACCTTAGTACCTTCTTCGAGGTAATCCCTCTGGAGCCTTGTTTGGGATATGGTGTATTTGATCTGCTTTTCCCTGTTTTTGTTCGTAAGTCCCGAAAACAGGGGTATGGAAACCGTGAGCCCTGCCGAGACGGGATGGTTCCAGAAAAAATTGTCCGATCCGCTCGAAGTACCGCCGGTAAGGCCTCCCAGATTTACGGGATCCCGTCCGGTCAGGTTATAGGTTCCGAAGGCCGCCACTGTCGGCATCCTCGACATTTTCGATACCTCGAGCTGACGTTGCAGAATATCTATCTGGATATCCATCGCACGAATGTCGCTGTTGCGGTCGACGTTGTCCCCGTAGTAATCGAACGAATTTACTTCGATGGCATCGCCAATGGAGGCCAGGTCGCCGGCGATCACTATCTCGTAATCGAGCGGAATACCCATATACATCTTGAGCATCTTCTTGGCCACCCCGATAGAGTTCTCGGTCTGGATAATGGAGGGCAGAAGGTTGCTCAACTGAACGTCTGCGGTGATGTAGTCGTATTCCGATGCCAGGCCGTTGTCGAATTTCAACTTGGTTTCATCCACCGTGCTACGCAAATTAGCCTCGCTGGTTCGAAGTACATCGAGCGATTCCTCGGCAAGCAGGATATTGTAATATGCTTTTTTTACGGCATTGACAAGAGTTATCCTCGAGCCGCGGGCTTCCTCCACGGCAGCACGCATTTGTTCTTCGTTTAGTTTTAGAGTTTTATATACAGCCGGAGCGAAGAGCGGAACGTTAAGGGAGGTCTGAACCGTTACCGTATTGTCCGGGTCGAAAGAGACACCGCCGCCCATATCGCTCTTTTTAATGGCGCGGCTGTATTGCCCGTTTATACTTACGGAAGGGAGGTGGTTTCCTATGGTTTCCCTGCGCACGTAAAGTTGCTTCTCTATTTCGAGCTCTGCGACCTGTATCGTCGGATTTTCGTCGAGTGCGATCTCAATAGCCTGCTCGAGGGTGAGCTCGAGTGTCCTGGGACTTCCGTAGACATAAGGATCCTGCGCGGATACCCCGATCCCACAGGCGGCTGAAATGATTGCGGTCGCCGCAAGTTTAAACATCTGCCTCATTTTTCTTCTTCATTTAAAAGTTTTTCTCTTTCCTTTTCTATATAATCGTCTATCATTTTTATCCCCTTTTCGGTTGCTATCCCGCGGAAGAAATAGGTGATAACATATTTGTATGCATCTTTCTCACTTACATTCTTAGGCAGTATCATCGTCTGCCGGCTCATAATCCCGTAGATCGAATTGGTGAAAATTGAGACCGCAAGGTCGTAATTGATATTGTCGAGCAGGTATCCGTCCCTCACTCCGGCAGATATCTTTTCGCGCAGGGCGGCATATCCCTTTTCCTGGCCCTCTTCCATTATTGCGGAGTAGACTTTCGGGTAGAATTTCCGAAGGTTGGTCATCATTTTGTGGTTGCTCTCCTGATGGTGATCCCAGTCTTCGAGCAGCATCAGCATCTCTTCGATTACGTTGGTAGCCTTGTCGAGTATCTCCCGCTTCCTTTTGCTGAAACTTTCCATATGGTACTTCATGCATTCCAGAAGGAGGTTTTCCTTGTCTGTGAAAATCTCGTAAATGGTTCGTTTCGATACACCTAAATTAGCCGCAATGTCGTCCATCCGGATCGATTTGATCCCGTAGGTGACGAACATTTCGGTGGTTTCCGCGATTATCCTTTCTTTTAAAGACATAGTCCGGGTTTTAAAAGTCACGCAAAATTATAGTGGAAAACTATTGAAACCAAAAAAGTTTTCACGTTTTTTTAGTTTTCCGGCCCGAATACTCCAATCGGTTATAATTGTCCGGAAAAATAAACCAATACTATCGGTAGTATAAGGCCCGCTTTATGCTTCTGGGCCGGATACACGGCCATGTTCCGGGTGAAAATCGGGACGATGGAATCAAGGGGTCGAGTGTTGTTTATTGGTTTCTCCATTCGGCTTTTCCTATCTTTACAAAATATTGGAACCGACTGGTGCCTTTGCCATATTGTTAGACGTAGGAAATGTTTAAATATTTTACGGTAATGAAGAAAATTTTGCACTTTTCGGTCATTATATTGGCCGTAATTTCTTTTACGAGATGTAAGGGCAGGCGCCCGGCCGCGGATTTATCCGACCAAACGGTTCCAACCGAACTCCGTCCGCTCGAACTACCCCGGCTTCCGGCGTTGCTTGCTTCGCCCCAGGAGCAGGCGGAATACCTTGCTCTTCATTACTGGGATAATTTCGACTTCGCGGACACTTTATATATAGACAGCCCCGAGATTACAGAGCAGGCCTTCAGCGATTATCTGGCCATCGTAGGGGTAAATCCGCCGGAGGTAGCGGGAAGATCGATTGCGAATCTTATCGATAGAACCACCGTGAATACAGCAATGTACCGCTATTTTTCGGAACTGTTCGAAAATTATCTTGACGATCCCAATTCTCCCTTACGAAATGAAGAATTATACATACTGGTATTGGAAAATATTATAGCCTTGGAAAAGGTCGACCAGGTCGATAAACTGCGCCCGCGGGCAAAACTGGAGTCGGCACTAAAGAACCGGGTCGGTACCCGCGCGGCGGATATCGTGCTGACCGATGAAAACGGAAGCAAAGTGCGCCTCTACGATATAGCGGCCGATCATATCCTTTTGTATTTCAATAATCCCGACTGCATCCACTGCGAAAGGATGACCGCAAATATAAAAGGGTCGCTCGATATGCTCGTTCCGCTGGTGAATCAGGGGGTCTTGAAGATCGTTACAATTTATCCGGACGAAGACCTGGATGCATGGCGCAAACATTTGGACGATATACCCTCGAACTGGCTCAGAACCTACGACGGGGCGCTCTCTATCCGCTCGGAATACATTTATGATATTCGGGCGATACCGTCGCTCTACCTGCTTGACAGAGATAAAACGGTGCTTCTCAAGGATGTCGATAATATCTGGCTGATCGAGGACTATTTCGCCCGGCTGGGATATTGAACCCGGAAGCGGATCACTGGTTTTTTATAGAGACGATCTTTTGCAGGAAAAGGTTGTTCGGGATTACGATCAGCCGCTGGTCAGGGGTGCGGATATGGGTGTAAAATCCGTGGATATTCTCGATCACCGCATCTATGGGGGTGTCCTTGTCGATTATGGTGATCTCGTCACCGATACGGAACGGGGCCCCGAAGAACATGATTATGCCGGCCGTTATGTTGCTCAGTATCGACCACTGGGCAAACAGAGCTACCCCCAGCAGAGCCAATATCGAGGACATGACCACAAGTAGGTTGCTGGTCTTCACACCCCAGATGACGGCAATAAAAATCACGAAAAGTATATTCAGTATAATGGCTATTATCTGCTTGGTCTGCTTGCGCCTCAGTTCCGACTTTTGAAGTAGGGCGCCGTATTTGTTTACGAGTTTCCCGGTAACGAATTTAGAGAGCCAAAGCAAAAATACGGCAACGAGAGTGGCTATTATCTGAGGAAGGTATTGTCGGATGTCCATAATTGAAAATTAATTTATTGCAAGTTGTATATCCATAATTACCTGAGGTGTTCCAATTCCTTTATCCCGTTTCGGGTAAATACCACGCGGTAGCGTTTGTAATCTTCCTGCGTGGCGTGTTTCAGTTGAAGAATTATATTAAGATAGTATATCTTTTCGCCCAGTATGGTCTTTATACCGGATTGATCTACGGTGTATAGCGGCACCTCGGCGGTGTGACTCTTGTTGATAAAGCTGGCCAGGTAAAAGGTAATAATATCGTTTATCCCGTCGATTTTATAACGGTTCTCTTCGTGCAATTTTTCCGAATCTATCTTTATCATTTTGCGGTAAAGGATGATCTTCTCGTTATTGAGCCTGTTCTCTGCCTGGAGCAGTGCCGAGCGGTTACGAAGTTCCATCACTTCAGCGGGCACCTTATCTTCGGTTATAAAGTCGACCCCTTCGCGGATCATGGCAAACGGTTCGTCTTCCTTGATGCTCAACTTCGTCTTATTGTCGAAATATTTTCCCTTCAGCCGGTAAGCGAACCAGTAGCGCATCAAGTCTTTAATCCGGTCTTTAAGCATATAGCTAACAACGAGGGCAACGAAGAGCGGCATGGTGAAATTGCCGTAGCGCTGTTGGAAAGAGAAGGCGATAGCCGTAGCAAAGACCATCGAGATTCCCGCGGCCAGGCTGAAATACATCTGTTCGATCGCCACCCCGTCCCTCTTTTTCTGGACATGGAGCGCAAGGTCGCTCTGGATATATTTTTCGAGAACCCCCTGCCGGAATATAAGCGACCGGTTGCGGTCGGGGCTGTGGGCCTCGGCCACCGGATAACCCATTTCTCTGCTGTATTCCCGCTCTGCGGTAATAAACGAAATAATTTCTTCTGTCAACGGATGGTATTTTTCACCGCGCTTCCGCAAGTTTTTTATTAGCCGGAACAGGTGAGCCTCGGCGACGTTGCTCATGAATTCATCGCCGAACAGGAAGTAATTAAACCTTTCCGGCGGTACGGAGGGCACACTTATGAGTCTTTGCAGACTACGGTACGATGAGACTATCTCTTTTACATTTTGCAGATATTCGCCGACTTTTAAAGATACGTTTTCATATCCGCGGGCGGCTATGACCACCTCGGTCGCATCCCTGATCGAACTCTGGAAAATTGCCATAAACATCTTGATCTCATATTCATAGTCTGCAATATTCGTGCGACTGGGGTACAAGGCGAGTATGCGGAACGAATTTTCGAGATTGCGCAGAGGAACTTGCCTGCCTCGGGCGATTTGACCGAGTTCGAAGACAGGGGTAATGAGCCTTACCTTCGATTTGGTGTCTCGGTAGAATTGTTTTTTAGAGTAGGTTTCACTGTTTATATCGAGGCTGTTCGGGACGAATATCCACATATTGAGCGACAGCTGATCCTTATCGTCCCTATCGGTGGCAATATATCCCGCTTTGAACTCTATCGAGTAGCTGTCGTGTTTTCTGGCCTGTAATTCTATCATGAGGATATATATTTAAGCATCTCTCCCCGACTTTCCTGCCGCAAAGATAAGTATTTTAGGCACGGAAACCCTCCGGTCACGGGTCGGTAAAATAGATACCCGTGGGCGGTAATTTTGAATATATATCGCGGTTCACCTGCCAGATAACGGCCTGTTGGTCGGCAGCCTTGGTCCATGCCTGTACCAGGACTTTTATGGAAAGCCCCGTGATCCTTGTTATCTCGATATTGTACCCTTTGTCTTTTATTATCTTTTGGTTTGAATCGAGGATTGCGGTGATATTCTCTTTGAGTTTCGGGAAGTCCGCTCCCGGATTTACCCCTAAATTCCAGGTACTCTGTTTATAGGGCTCGCGGGATGTATTATTGATAATTCCGGTAGAGAGCGGGCCGTTGGGGATTATGACGGTCTGGTTGTCCGGGGTGGTAATTACGGTATTGAAAAGTTGAATGGTTTTTACCGTTCCGGCCTTTCCCTGCGCGTCGATATAGTCGCCTACGCGGAAGGGTTTTAGAAGCAGCAGCATAACCCCTCCCGCGAAGTTCTGGAGTGTTCCGCTCAGGGCAACTCCCAGGGCCAGTCCGGCCGAAGCGAATAGTGCAAGGAAAGAGGTTGTACTGAGCCCGATCACATCGACTGTAATCACGATAAGTATGATGGTGAGCGTTATGGAAACCAGGCTGTCGAGAAAAGTGCGCAGCGTAGGATCGACATGCCGGCGCTCGAACATATTGTTCATAAACTTTCGCAGCTTGCGTATGAGCCACCGGCCGATAAACCATATGGCCAGGGCGACGAGTATCTTTAGCCCGAGTTCGATAAGCCATGAGGCGACAGACCGAAGAATTTCCTCGGGCGACATATGTGAAAACTCCTCAATCTGGTGCTCTATTTTCGCCTTTACGGTACTGTCCGCGTCCTGTAATTTATCGGTGTCGGCAGGGTTCAATTGCAGGAATAACATTGCGATTTAATTTTTCGATCGCATGCCAAGACTCAAAAATGATGCATTTCTTATTCATTGGCCGATAAGTACGATTTTTGATAATGGATGGAAATTTTAGACCATACGGGATTATCTTTGCGTATATTTTTTTGAAAATGGAACACAACCCTGAAACGGAAGTAATACAGATAAATATTTCGGGCTCGGACAAGCCCGGGGTTACGTCCGCCCTTACGGATATACTCGCTCAGTACGATGCCTTTATTCTCGATATCGGCCAGGCGAACATACATCAGACACTATCTTTGGGCATCCTGTTCAAAACTACTTCGGACAGATCGGGTGATATATTGAAAGACCTTCTATTTAAGGCCTATGAGCTCGATATAAATATACGTTTTACCCCGATAACTCCCGAAGAATATGAGAATTGGGTGGGACTGCAGGGAAAGAACCGCCATATCATTACTCTTTTGGGGCGGCAGTTGACCGCCAAGCAGATCTCGAGTGTAACCAGGATAGTCTATTCCCAGGGTCTCAATATCGACTCGATCCTGCGGCTTACCGGTCGAGTGCCGCTTCATCGGGAAGATCGGGCACTCAAATCGTGTATCGAACTTTCCGTAAGAGGAACTCCGGCAGACCGCTCGGAGATGCAAAAACATTTCATCGAGCTCTCCAACGACCTTGGTATGGACATATCTCTTCAGGCGGACGATGTATACCGCCGAGCCCGCCGGCTCATATGCTTTGATATGGACTCGACACTGATAGAGACCGAAGTTATCGATGAGTTGGCCGAAAGGGCCGGGGTGGGGAGCGAAGTTCGTGCGATTACGGAGTCTGCAATGCGCGGAGAGATAGACTTTTCGGAGAGCTTCCGCCGCAGGGTAGCAATGCTCCGCGGGCTCGAAGAATCGCAGCTGAAGGAGGTAGCCGATAATCTGCCCATAACCGAGGGCCTCGACAGGCTTATGACGGTGCTCAAAAGGATTGGCCTCAAGACGGCCATTCTATCGGGCGGATTTACCTATTTCGGGAATTGGTTAAAGCAAAAATACGGTTTCGATTACATTTATGCCAACGAACTCGAGATCGTCGAGGGCAAATTAACGGGAAATTACGTGGGGGACATTGTCGACGGTAAAAGGAAGGCGGAACTTCTGCGCCTGTTGGCGCAGGTGGAGAATGTGGACATCCGACAGACCATTGCCGTCGGAGACGGCGCCAACGATCTGCCGATGCTGAGCATCGCCGGTCTCGGGATCGCCTTCCATGCAAAACCGAAAGTTAAAGAGAATGCCCGACAGTCGCTCTCGACAATCGGCCTCGACGGTATTTTATATTTCCTTGGATTAAAAGATTCCTATATAGATTAAATAGCTACCTTTAACGGGTTGGATTTGCCCGTGAAATTACAGGATTATGAGAAAGATATTCACAGTTGTCATACTTTTCCTCGCCCCGTTATCCGCATCGAAGGGGCAAACCAATCCCGACGGGATACCGGTTACCTTCGAAGATGCCCTTAATATCGCCGTGGGCGGAAGTCCTGCGCTGGAAGCCGTCCAATACGAACGGACGGCGGCAATGTTTGAACGCAGGGCCGCACAGGGGCTGCGTTCCCCGAGTATAGGCCTCTCCGCGACGTATGTCCATATGCAGAAGGCGTGGGAACTCAAGGGAAGCGACCTGGCAGGGGGTCTATTCGATGACCTGGGAAATGCGGGGATCACCGTTCCCGACGATATTGCCAATGTGGCCAACAACCTTCTCGACAGGTTCGGGTTCACCATTCTGCACAGGGATTTTGCCACCGTCGGAGCCTCCATAACGGTGCCGATATTTACCGGCGGAAAAATCAATGCGGCGAACCGGGCAGCAAAGATAGCCGAAGAGACCGTTACGGAAAAGAGCAGGCAGGTGGAAGGTGAACTGATGTCGGAGCTGGTGGAACGCTATTACGGGCTGTTGCTTGCCGAACAGGCGGTGGAAGTAAGGCGTCAGGTGGTCGAAGCGATGCAAGAGCATCTGCGCGATGCAATAGCACTCGAGGAGAACGGGGTGATAGCCCGAAGTGAACGTCTTTACGTAGAGGTGAAACTATATGAGGCGGAAAGAGACCTGACCGATGCCATATCGCAAGCAGCCACCACGCGGAGCGCGCTCAGCAATACGCTCAATTCGGACGCGGTTTTCAGGCCGGTGTCGACCATGTTCATCCTCGCCGGAGTGCCGCCTCTCAATACTTTCCGTGAATGGGCGCTGGAGAAGAATCCGCAGTTGCAGCAGGTAGAACTTGGCCGCCAGTTGGCCCTGCAAGGGATAACACTTGCCCGCTCCGAATTCTATCCCCAGGTGGCCGGGCTTGCCGGCGGCAATTTTTATAAATACAATCTTTCCAAACGGTTTCCCAACTGGGTAGTAGGAGCCGGCGTTAATATAAAGATATTCGACGGCCTGCAGAAAGAACACAAACTGGCGGCATCGAAAAATACGGTGCGCCAGGTCGAGTCCATGCAGGTAAAGGCCGAGAACGATATTTCTCTGCTGATCGAAAAACTCTATAACGATCTTTTGAATAATGCCGACCGCATGCCTTCGGTCGAGAAGGCTTTGGAGTTCGCTGCGGAATACCTCCGCGTTATGAACATATCTTTTCGCGAAGGAGTATCCACATCGGTGGATGTGATCGACGCCGAACTCAACCTTGCATCCAACCGCATCGAAAGGCTCCAGACCGCTTATCAGTATGACCTCACACTGGCAAAATTGTTCGAGGCGGCCGGGGTTAGCGAGTATTTCCCGCAGTATGCCCGTAGCCGAGATGCGATACAAATATTTTATTAATGATAAGAATATAAACGAGATAGACGATGAAAAGGAGTAACATAATTGGCCTTGTAGGAGCGCTTTTAGGAATAGCGGTGTTGATTTCTATCCTAAGTTGGTTCGTTATCGGGCCCAATCCGACCGTACTTCAGGGGGAAACGGATGCCACCAGCTATAAAGCCTCATCGAAGGTGGCCGGGCGCATCGATTCCCTTTTGGTGAAGGAAGGCCAGCGCGTGAGCAAGGGTCAGCTCTTATACGTTCTCAGTACACCCGAGGTGGATGCGAAGGTAGCACAGGCGAAGGCGGCACAGGCCGCGGCCGCAGCCCAGGAGACGAAGGCCTACCGTGGAGCCAGGGTACAGGAGATCCAGGCTTCGCGCGATCTGTTGACTCAGGCTGAAGCTGCGCTTGCACTGACCCGCAAAAATTTCGACCGGGCCCGGAACCTTTACAGCGAGGGGGTAATATCCGCCCAGAAATTCGACGAGGCCTCCACAGCCCTGAAAGTAGCCCAGGCTTCGGCCGATGCGGCTAAAGCCCAATACAGTATTGCACTGGAGGGTGCCCGGCCGGAAGATATAAGTTCTGCCGTCGCGCTAACCCAGCAGGCCGCCGCCGTGGTTGCGGAGGCGGAGTCCATGCAGGCCGACAACCGCATATATTCGCCCGTCGACGGTGAAGTATCGAGCATTATAGCCGAAGAGGGCGAATTGGTGGGGCAGGGGTACCCTGTGGTCACCGTGATCGATATGACCGACGTATGGGTGACATACAACATAAAGGAAACCCTCATGCCCCGGATAAAAATGGGGATGAAATTCATAGCCTATATTCCGGCACTCGACCGCGACGTGGAATTTTACGTGGACAATATCTCCTCGCAGGCCGATTTCGCCACGTGGTCCGCCACACGCACCCAGGGCGGTTTCGATATCAAGACCTTTGCCGTTAAAACCCGTCCGACCTCCTATGTCGAAGATCTGCGGCCGGGTATGTCGGCCCTGGTTAACTGGGACAATTTATAATCCGAAAGTCAGTCTGACCGCATGTTCGAAAATACGGCAAGGGTGCTCATAAGGGAATGTAGGCGGATACTTCGGTATCCTGTCTACCTTACCCTCATGGTTATCCTGCCGACCATATCATTCGCTTTTTTTGCCGTACTTTTTTCAGAAGGGGTCGCTACGGACATACCGATAGCGGTGGTGGATATGGACAAGACTCCCACCTCCCGGACGCTCGTCTCGATGATAAACGATACCCCTTCGGCCATAGTGGCTTACGGTGCCGCCGATATGGCCGAAGGCGAACGGATGGTAAGGGAAGGGAAAGTTCTCGGGGTGGTCTATGTACCTCCTTATTTCGAGAAAGATATAATGAGCAACACCCGTACCGGAGTCGCCGTATATATCAGCGGACTCAATATCACGGCCAACGGACTTCTCGGGAAGGATATCCAGACAGCGGTGACCACTTTTTCGAGTGGCATCCAGCTGCAGGTGCTGATGAAGAACGGCCTTTCTGAAAAGGAGGCCATGGCACAAGTGCTGCCTGTATATTTCGACAGACACATCCTCTTCAATCCCTACGTCAATTACGGATATTATCTGCTTCCGAGTTTCCTTCCGATGATGCTGATGATTTTCTCGGTGATGCTGACCATTTTTGCCATAGGGTCGGAATTAAAGAATTACACGGCAGGGGAATGGTTCGCCGTGGCCGGTGGAAATACGGGGGCCGCACTGTTTGGAAAGATGATCCCGTACACGATATCGATGTTCTTCATGGCCCTTCTGATGAATACGATCATGTACAAGTGGATAGGTGTTCCGCTGAACGGAAACATCTTTGCCCTCACCGTAGGGGCCTTCCTGTTAATACTCGCTTACCAGTCCATAGCTGTATTAATCGTTACGGTGCTGGCTAACCTTCGCATGTCGCTTTCGATCGGCGGCGGATATTCGGTGTTGGCCTTTACATTCTCCGGACTGACCTTCCCGCGGATGGCGATGTCGCCCCTGCTGCAAAAACTCAGTTATATATTCCCGTTCACTTTTTATACGGACATTTTTATAGATCAGGCTATGAGGGGTGCGCCCGTAATATATTCCCTCGGATATATGGGCTGGCTAACGCTATTCATCCTGTTGCCGATGCTCTGCCTTCCGAGGCTTAAAAAGATCGCTTCGCACAGCGAATATTGGGGGAAGTTATAATGAAAAGGCTAAGGATAAAAATACGCGAATATTTCTCCGTCCTCATGGCCGAATACAGCCATATATTCACCGATGCCGGGGTTATGCTCATAATGATCTTCGCCATCCTTATCTATGCCACCGTCTACTCCTTCGCATACAAGAATGAAGTGCTGAGAGATATTCCGGTCGGGGTGGTCGACAACAGCATGACACCTGCCAGCCGCCAGCTTATCCGCACGTTCGATGCCGCGGCGAATATAAATGTCGTATACAGCCCGGAGAATATGGCCGAGGCCGAGAAGCTATTTTTCGACCGCAAGATATACGGGATCGTTTATATCCCGGACGATTATGAGAAGAATCTACTCAAAGGTGTGCCGGCTATAGTCGGGGTATATGTTGACGCCAGCTACTTTCTGATGTATCGTCAGGTCTTTTCGGATGTGGTTGCAGGCCTTACCGGGAACGGTACCGAGGTAGAATTTTCCCGCCTCATCGCGCAGGGTATAAACGCTCCGCAAGCCGAAGCGGTGGTCTCGCCCGTAAATTTCACCCTTAAAAACCTGTACAACCCTTATCTGGGTTACGGAACATTCCTTATGCCTGCGATAATTATGGTCATCATTCAGCAGACGCTACTGATCGGGATAGGAATGATAGGGGGGACATGGCGCGAATTCGGGGTTTACCGCAGATTGCGCACTCCAGGTGAAAAAAGGCTGTCGACCCTTCCGATCGTGTTGGGAAAAGCGACGGCCTACATGTCTATATATGCCGTAACCCTTTCCTATATTCTGAGTTTCCATTACAGGATGTTCCACCTGCCGATGAACGCACCCATATGGAATGTCCTGGCCTTTCTCATCCCCTATATCCTGGCTTGTATATTCCTGGGGATCGCGTTGTCGACCCTTTTCAAATACAGGGAGAATTCGATACTCTTCCTGCTCTGGTCTTCTATCCCGCTGCTGCTTATAAGCGGAGCCTCCGTGCCGAAGGAGGCCATCCCGGGCTGGCTGTATAATTTCGGCAGGATCTTCCCGAGCAGTGCCGGGGTAGAAGGGTTTTTGAGGGTTCAGACCATGGGTGCGAATCTTGCGGACGTACGGCCCGAAATCACAACCCTTTGGATATTGTGTTTCGTCTATCTCATATTGGCATGCATCGGCATTCGCCTCGTTATGAACCGTAGCGATGTGAAATAAACTCAGCCAATACAAAAGAGGCTTCGGGATCCCGAAGCCTCTTTTGTATTGGCTGAGTGCCATCAGAACTGTTCCAGGATCCGGATCCTGCTCTCTATCGGCGGATGGGTGGCGAACAGTGATCCGCTCTTCTTACCATTGGCGCCCATTTTCGGATGCTCGATAAACAATTGTGCCACGTCGTCGCGTCCCAGGTTAGCGACCGCCGGATTCCCGCAGATTTTGCGCAGGGCGTTTGCAAGGGCCTGCGGGTTGCGGGTCATCTCCGCCGCTCCGGCATCCGCCATATATTCCCGCTTACGGGAAATTGCAAAACGCATCATGGTGGAGAAAAAATATCCCAGACCTGCCAGCAAGGCTGCAAGCAACAGGACGATGGCGGCCCCGCCGCCTTTATTGTTCCGGCTGCGGGGAGAGTGTACGGCCATCCGAAGGCTCATCTGGGCCACCATGGCAAAGATTCCGACAAAAACGATCGATACGATCATCAGTCGCACGTCGCGGTTACGGATATGGGAGAGTTCGTGAGCGATCACCCCTTCCAGTTCCTGGTCATTGAGCGTGTTCATTATGCCGGTGGTCAGCGTCACGGTGTAACTTTTATCGTTGATCCCGCTCGCAAAGGCGTTGAGCGACGGATCGTCGATCACGTTTATTTTCGGCATCGGCATCCCCTGCGACATACACAGGTTCTCCACCATATTGTATATCCGCTTATTCTCCTTCCGTTCCAGCGGGCGGGAATGTGTGGCGCGGCTGATAATGCGTGTATTGGTGAAGTAGGCGATAAGGAACCATATCACAACAACCCCCATTGCTATGGGCGCCGCTCCCGTAAACATTTCCATCACGAATTGTCCGATACCTTCGCTCTGTCCGTCGTTGGCGAAGACCGCCAGAATGAAACAGAATAGAAACACCAGAAGCAGGACAAGGCATGGGAACAGTATGAGCAATATCGTGGAGCGGGTGTTGTTGCGTCTCTGCTGGGTATGTATCCCTACATATTCCATCTTTAGAAGGAGATTTTGGGGGCTTCTTCGAGCGTAGCTCTCGTGTCGCCCAAATCGAACATCATTTCCTTGCGGAATCCGAACATTCCGGCGATGATATTCGACGGGAAGGTTTCGACGGCATTGTTCAGTTCGCGGGTCGCCGAATTGAAGTAGCGCCTTACGGAAGCCAATTTATTCTCTACATCGGAAATTTCTTCCTGCAACTGCAGGAAATTCCGGTTGGCTTTCAGGTCGGGATAAGCCTCGAGGGTTATCCTCATTCCGGCAAGAGCAGAACTCAGCTGCGTCTCGGCAACTATCTTATCGTCTATCGTCTTAGCCTGCAGGGCTCCGTTACGGGCCTGGATTACCCGGTCGAGAGTCTCTTTCTCATGGGATGCATAACCCTTCACCGTTTCCACCAGCTGGGGGATGAGATCGTGCCTCTGCTTGAGCTGTACGTCTATGTCGGCAAAAGCGTTCTCGCGGTTGTTTCGCAGTTTCACCAGACGGTTATACTTTGCAACTACAAATAATACCAAAAGCAGTACTACTGCAAAGGTGATAATAAGTCCTGTATTCATAATTTTTCTATTGGATTAGATTACCAAAGATAGGGCTCCGGTATTTACTATCCAATTATTCGACGATATTTTAATGTCCGACAAAAAGAGGCGGTGTACGCCTCTTTCTAAATCAAAAACGGGGAGGACCTCCTCCCGGGGGCGGGCCCATCGGCCTGCCTCCGGGTGAAGAGAGGGAGTCGGGAGTTCCGTCCGAAGAACCCCGGCCGCCGTAGCTTCGCAGGTTGTAGACGAACTGGACGACGTAGTACCGGCCGAGCGTGTTGTATTTCAGGTTCTCGATATAGTTGGTGGTAACGGTACGGCGAAAGTTGGTCTTTTGGTTGAAAATATCATTTACACCTACCGTCACCTCGCCCCTGCGGTTTCGGAATATCTTTTTACCCAGGGCCAGGTTCAGCAGATACACCTTGTCGTTGTAATCCTGGGTGATCCCTTTATTTTGGGTGAAGGAGCCGTTGCCGGAAAATGTGAAGTCGGCCCAGGTAACCCATTTGAATCGTATGGAAGCGTAATGAACCAGTGATTCGTTATTGTCGGTCATGGAATTTTTTGCAAGGTTGTAACCCCCGTTATAGGTGAGGGTAAAGTCGAGCCGTTCGCTGATATTGCTTCCTATAACTATCCCGGCGTTGTAATACTGGCCGAAGAGTTTATTTTTTTCCCCGTCCTCGAGGCTCGGAGTCTCCCGAAGGCTTGCATTGAGATTGAAATTTATATTGCTTCGGATAGTCTTAACCGGGAAACCGTAGTTCATCCCGATCATCGAGTTCCAGCTACCCGACATATTGCGGTAGGTTTTATATTGGCTTCCCACCTGAAGAAATGTTCCGTCGGGGAGTTGGATGTTGTTTCCGGTCGATACCGTAACATCGTCGGCAATATAATTGTTCTCCACGTTAATGTGGGCCATCAGCATGAAAGTGCTCCCTTTTTCCACAATGGAGCGGTTGTAATTTGCGAAAACGCTGTGCTGATAAGTGGGTTTGAGACCGGGATTTCCCTCGGTGACATTTTGGGTATTCGATATATCTACCACGTTCTGCAGCTGGGTCACGGTGGGATTGGTCGTCGAAGATCGGGCGAATACCCTGATTGTATTCTGTGAATTGAAAGAGTGTTCGAGGCGAGAAAAATAGACTACGTTGTTAAAGTTGTGTTTCAGGTCGTCGATTGCCGGGTATTCCTGTTCGTTTTTCAGAGTCGAGCGCTGGTACTCCAGGTTTACGGTAACGCTCGTGCGGTCTTTGCGGTAGTTGTAGCCGGGGCCTACGCGCTGGGTTAGGTAGCCGCTGTTATATATGTTGGAATAATCCGGGTCGTAATAGGTCAAAAGCGGATTGTTACGGGCATCTTCCAGGTCGTATCTTTGCCGGTCGATATCCGAATAACTGTAATTGGCCCGGTATTGTGCGGTGAGTTGGGAATATTGGGTAACAGGTTCGGTGTACATCAGGCTTCCTGTAAGCGTGTAGCTCTTGGAGTAGCTCAGTGTGGTGTCACGGACGATCTCGGGACTGGTCGGATAGGCTGCGTATACGGTATTGTTAAAGCTCGAACTTTCGCGGTCGTTCCTGGAGTAGCGTCCGTTTAGGTCGGTTACCAGCGTCCGGCCGTCCTTGCCCAACTTCACTCTGTAAACCAGACTGTTCCCAACGTTGAATCCCCAATTTTTCGATATACTCGTAAGGGTATGATCGTAGTATTTTTCATAATCGCCGTTATCCGGTTCATACCTTTCCGTGAAGGCGTTGTTATCGTTTCGGTAGTTCTGGAAACTGAACGAGGGACGCATCATCAACTGGTGGTTGTCGTTTATTTTATATTCGAACTTGGCATTGAACCGGTGCTCGTTGTTTTTTGTTCTCTGGGTGTTGGAGATCGTGTCGGCCCATTGATACTGATTGAGGTATGTCCTGTCGGCATCACTCCGATACTTATTGCTGGAGTTATTGAAAAAGTAGCTTCCCTCGACTTCGAGTTTCTTGGCCCATGTTCCGGTATAGTTCAGCCCGAACGACTGCAGCTGCGAGACTCCGTCCTGCTGGCGAACCATAAAATTGCGGGCACCGCTCGCCCCACGGAACCGCATATTGCCGCCACCGCGCGAGCTCATCCCGCTGCTTCCACCGGAAACAGCCCCGAGGATGTCCTCGAAGGCGAAATTCTGCTGGTTGGTATTGTTGGCCATCCCGAGAAGGGACACCCGGTGGTTGCCGTTGAATATGTTGATATTAGCCCCTGCGAGATATTTGTCCGAGATTCCCCACGTGCCGTATATTTTCCCGAATTGGGCGGTACGCTTTTCGGCACGGGTAACGATATTTATAGCCTTGAAACCCTCCCCGTCGTCGACGCCGGAGAATTCGGCCATATCGCTCAATTTGTTATAAACTTCCACCCGGGAGACCATTTCGGCCGGGAGTGTCTTGATCGCGGTGCTTACGTCCTGTCCGAAGAATTCCTTACCGTCGACAAAAACCTTACCCACCGATTCGCCCTGCGCCTCGACCTCTCCGTCGAGGATGGTAATACCGGGCATTTTTGAAAGGAGTGCTTCGGTGTCGGCATCTTTTGCAACCTTAAATGCGTCCGCATTGTAAACCACGGTGTCCCCTTTCTGGGAGGTACGCATGGCCTGTCCCTGGGTTACGACTGCATCTATGGTTACGGCACTTTCGGTCAAGTAGATATTCCCTAAATTTACGGAAGGCCTGTCCACCTTCACCTTTTTATTTTGATCCTTATATCCCAGGAAAGATATGGTAATGTTATAATCGCCATAATCTAAATTCGGTATAGAGATGGCTCCCTGGTGCACCGAAGTGAAATACTTGATGTCGGCTGAATCTTTCTCATTCTGAACGGCGACCACAGCTCCGGCAATCGGGTTTTCATCGGCGGCATCCAGGAGGGTGGCCCGTATTGTTCCCCTTTGGGCATAGAGGGAACCCGTGCATAGCACGAGGGCGAAAGCGAGAATAATTTTTTTCATCGATTAACAGGTTTGCGGGTTACGTCGGGTCGTCAGGTCGGCAGTCTTAATGTTTTATATAAAAAAGGGATCGCCTGCGATGCGTGCAGGCATCACGGGCAATCCCATCGATCGTTTAAGGTAGGAGTATCTTACTTACTGCTTGCATTCGCACGTTTCCGGGCATTCCTTACCATTCCGGTTTTTATCTCCCTTTGAAGGCCTTTTCCCGTCGCGCATTTTGTGGTCGTGTCCGTGGGGAGCCATTTTGTCCATGCTTTCTTTCCATACGGAGAACTGTTCCGGGGTTAAGATATTCTGCATTTTGCCCTCCATTTCGGCTTTACGTTCCTCCATTTTGACCTTCATCTCTTCCCTGGTTTTTTCCATTTCCTCTTTGGAGGGGCGTTCACCTTTATTATGTTCCGGCCTTTCACCCCTCTGTTTCGCCATTTCTTTATGGAGGTCGAGGATCTGCTGTTGCTGCTGTTCGGTCAGGTCGAGTTTTTCGGCCATCTTTTCTACCATGAATTTTGCCCTCTCTTCCGGAGAGTGTTTCGGTTTATCCTGAGGGGGTTGTGCGCTTGCCGAAACGATCAGGGCCAGTGCCGCCGCCGTTGCAAACATCGATTTAATTCTACTTTTCATAACTCTTCTGCATTTGTTAACCATTAATAAATAATATCAAACCGGTCGATTAACTAACGCAAAGATAGGCCGGTTTAGCCTGCCGGGAATTAAGAATCCGGTGAAACGGCAAAACACCGGGTTGAAACGCCTCATGGGTGGGGG
>JAJBVJ010000007.1 GCA_020859875.1 Rikenellaceae bacterium | reverse complement strand
TTTACGCTCGAAACCGGCATAAAATTCCGGCAGTAGATGAAACCCATCGCTATAATTTTGGCCGTTGCGACATTCGCAGCAAATGCCTGTGTGGCCGGTATGCCCTTTGCCCGCCCCGGCGATCCGGTGGCTTCGCAGCAGGAAACCGCACCCGACGGCCCTGTCGAAATACCGATTTACGACGGGTCGGTCGTCCTTAGCATTTCCCGGGGAGAGGATTTACCCTGCATAGGAATACGGTTTTCGGACAAAAATATTAACAGGCAGTCGGGAACTTATCTCGAAATTAAAGGGGGGGAGAACTGCTACCTTGTAAAGATCCGGTACGAGCCCCGGGAGTTTGCAACCATAGACGAAGCGATAGAGGTTTACCTCGAAGGGCTTATTAAAAGGTTCTATGAAAGAAACGGGGAGGAGTACGGCGATTTCATATGGGAGGCATTCGTCGGGGAGGGCGGCCTGCAGAAATTTATAGACACCGCCAAGCAGTGGATCGACGACGAGTTCCTCGATTCCCCGTTCAACGAGACCTACGGGTAGAGCCCCGGTGGGTTACCCAAAAATCCGGCGGCATTTTAACAGTGCTATTAATTCCTGAATATAGTATAACTTTGCCGGTCAAAAAGCCGCCCGATGTGTCCGAAAGATATAAATAACCAGCGCCTGATACTCGAAGCCGCCGAGGCCGAGTTTCTCGACAAAGGCTACGAAAAAGCCCGGACGACCCAGATCGCCAAACGGGCCGGCGTCAACCACGCCATGCTGCATTACTATTTTCAAAGCAAGGAAAAGCTATTCAATGTAATCTTCGAGAATAAGGCGAAGATGATGCACGAGATACTACTGTTTCATCTCGGCGAAGATATGCCCTTCCTGGATAAGATTAAAACCCATATAGAGCAACATTTCGACTTTGTCGCCGCCAACGAAAAGATACCCGGGTTCATAATTTCCGAAACCCTCCATAATCCCAAACTCCGGGAATTATTCGTAGGCTCAATGACGGGCCGGGCCAGGGAAGTTTTCTCGAGCCTTAAAAAAGAGATAGACAAAGAGGCGTCGAAGGGCAATATTCGCCGGGTCGACCCCTACGACCTGGTAATGAGTATAGTATCGCTCAACTGTTTCTGTTTTCTTAATTACCGGTTCCTACCCGATGTTCTGGGAGTCGATAAAAAAATGGTGCTCGAGGAGCGAAAAAAAATAAATGTCGAGATAATTTTGAACTGGCTGAGGATATAATAATTGAATTTTTTACCCGTTATTTAACAGCTGTGTTAATTCTTCCCGCGGTAAACAGGCAGGAAACCCTAATCGATTATGAAGAAAATCCATATTTTACTTTTTTTTATCATCCCGGTTTTACCCTGCTCTGCACAGACCGGATATGAAATTCGGGGCCGGGTCGTGGACGGAGCGGGCGGGCGGGCCGTAGCCGGCGTTACGGTCTACCATAAAGAGGCGCCGGCCAACGGCGTAAGCACCGATCCCGGCGGATTTTTCACTATTACTCTTCCGGCCGGGCCCCAAACACTCGTATTTTCATGCCTGGGTTACCACTCCGTCGAGCAGGCAGTAGATCCCCTGACCGAGGGCGAATTGCAGATAGTTACCCACGAGGATAGCCATGATATAGACCAGGTGGTTGTAAGTTCGAAATCGGCCCGGGACAGACTCGACAATGTGTTGATAGGGGTGGAGAGGATAGAGATCTCGGAAATGGCCAAGATACCTTCGCTGCTGGGGGAACGCGACATAATCCGCTCCCTGCAGCTGCTTCCGGGAGTAAAATCCGAAGGGGACGGTTCGAGCGGTTTCCAGGTAAGGGGCGGCACGGCCGTGCAAAACCTTATCGTTTTGGACGATGCCACGATCTTTAACGCCGGCCATCTTATGGGCATTTTTTCCACATTCAACGACGACGCCCTGACAAATGCGACTTTATATAAAGGACAGATTCCAGCGCAGTTCGGAGGAGCGGTCTCATCGGTTTTCGACATACATACCAAGACCGGCAGTATGCACGATTACAAATTCAACGGAAGTATTGGCCTGCTTTCTGCTAAGGTGAACGTCGAAGGCCCCATCGCCCGGGAGAAGGCATCCTTCTTCGTGTCCGCCCGTCGAAGCTATGTAGATCTTTTCCTTAAACTTACCGAGGACTACAAAGACAATACAATGAACTTCTACGATATTAATGCGAAGGTGAATTATAATATCAGCGACAAGGACAACCTATTCGTCTCCTTCTTTATAGGACGGGACAATATGGGGCTCGAAGACCTCGTGGCACTCAAGTGGGGTAATATTGCGACCACCGTAAGGTGGAACCACCGCTTCAACGACAGACTCTATTCCAACACCTCCCTGATCCTCTCCACCTACATTTCCGACAACAGCATTGAGATTCTCGATATAGACAACAGCCTCGATACCCATATACGCAAATACGGCATCCGGGAGGATTTTACCTGGTCTGCCCACCGGCGGCATACGCTTAAATTCGGTTTCGAATCGGTATACAACGACCTTAAATCCGCGGAATGGGACCTTATGAATTACCGAGAGAAGGAGAGGCGCTACGCCTGGGAAAATTCCATATGGATAAACGAGGACTGGATGGCCACCGACCGGCTCACGGTGTCTGCCGGGTTGAGGTTGGGCACCTTTTCCGCCCTCGGTGGATCGCCCTATTATATATTGGATGCCGACGGAGATATACTCGAGACACTCGAATATAAGCGCGGGGATTTTGTCAAGACTTATTTTTCCGTCGAGCCGCGGGCAAGCGTCAATTACAGCCTCGACCGTAATCAGAGTATCAAGGCCGGATACAGCCGCACCTTCCAGAACATCCATGCCCTCAGGGTGCAAAGTATGTCCCTGCCGATGGACCGCTATACCATGAGCAGTAACCACGTGAAACCGCAGACCGCAGACCAGTTCAGCCTGGGATATGTAGCGCTCACAAAGAACCAGGCGTACGAATTCTCCATGGAAGGCTATTTCAAATCGATCCGCAATGTGCTGGACTACAAGGACGGTAAATCGTTCAATTCCGAGATCGAGATCGAACGCATCATACTCGCGGGAAAGGGGCGGTCATACGGGGTCGAGATGTATGCCCGTAAAAATACCGGCCGGCTGACCGGATGGGTCGCCTACACCCTGTCCTGGTCGGAAAACAAAATACCCGGGATAAACGGCGGCCGTTGGTACACCGCCGGCAATGACCGCCGGCACGACGTATCGGTGGTCAGTATGTACGATCTTCCCCGCGGATGGCAAATGGCCGCTACATGGGTTTACAATACGGGGCAGGCCCTCACGGCCCCCAGTGCTAAATATACCATCAACGGCGAAACGGTCTACTACTACGCCGAACGCAACGGCTACCGGGCGCCGGATTACCACCGTCTCGACATTAGCGCCACCCATACGAAGGTCAACCGCCGATATAAAAGGGAGTGGTCTTTCGGGGTCTATAACGCCTACTGCCGATACAACCCCTTCATAATCTCCTTCGAGGACGACGACACCAAGCCCTCGGGAAGCAAAGCGGTGCAAACTTCCCTGTTCGGTATCATCCCGTCGGTATCTTACAGTTTCAAATTTTAAAAGCCATGAAAAGGACATTATATTTTACCTTTTCGATCCTGCTCTTTTTCACCTCCTGCGAAAAGGAGATAGAAATAAACTACCGATCCGTCGAACCGCTGTATGTTGTGGAAGGCAGGGTAACCAACGAGACTGCAGAGGTTCTTGTGACCCTGACCAGGGATATGGATGACGGCAGCCTCCCCGCAGCACAAAACGATGCAGAGATCATCCTCACATCGTCGGACGGCTCGAACCACCGGCTTGTCTATGGCCCTGACGGATATTACCGCGCCGCAGGGCTGACCGGTACAGTGGGCGAAAATTACACTCTTTCGGTCTGGGTCGGCGGCGGAAATTTCTACTCCGAATCCACAATGCACGACGGCGCAGGAATCGACGACCTCTATTTCCAGTGGCTGAAAGTTATGGGTCAGAAGTTCGTGATACTGACCTTTTCTTTCCGGGATATACCCGACCAGGAAAACTACTACTGCTACCGCGTCTGGCGCAACGGAAAGAATTACCGCTGGAACGTACTGCACGACCGCGGCAACGACGGACGGGAAATCACACTCGATATTGTCTGCATGACCGAAAAGATGGCCGACGAAAACAAGAAGGACGATTGGGACGATATCCTCTATGAAGGAGACCAAATAGAAATCGAACTGCAAAGTATCGACCGGCGTACATACGACTATCTTTTCTCACTTGGTCTCGGCGGGTCGGCCAATACCAACCCGATCGATAACTTTACCGGCGGCTGCCTCGGCTATTTCGCCGCCTATTCGACCTGCCGCTCCGCAACCGTCTTTTCCTGGTCCGACATATTGAATCCTTAAATAAAACGATTATGAAAACAAAAACATTTATTTTGGTCATTATTTCGTCTGTAATGACCGCACTTTGTCTCAAAGCACAAGAGAACCAATTACAAACCATTACGCCGATGACACTGACAAATTTCGAAACTATCCAACTCGAGCAGCCCGACCTTACGGGCGGCGGCACCCTTATGACCGTGATGAGCAAACGCAAATCCGACCGGGATTTCCAAACCGGCGACCTTTCGCTCAAACACCTCTCCGAAATCATGTGGGCCGCTTACGGCAGCAACCGCGAAGACGGTAAAAAAACCGCTCCCTCGGCACTCGCCCTCTATCCACTTAAAGTTTATGCGATCCTTTCCAACGGTATCTATATCTACGATGCCGTGAATCACCAGCTTCACCCCGTCATAGAGGGAGATTTACGGGAGCTGGCCGGCGGTTTCCCTGCGGCTAAAACCGCTCCGCTGAACCTTGTTTTCGTGGCGGATTACAGCCGTTACCAGAATACGGGCAATGAAATGATCGACGGATACCTCAACTCACCGGAGATCAGGGTACGGTTCGCAAGCCTCGATGCCGGACACTGCACCCAGAACGTTTACCTCTACTGCGCAAGCGAAGGCCTTAAAGCCGTGGTTCGCGGCGGGGTCGAAGCCGGTTTGATGGAATTGTTGTCCCTCAATGAAAACCACGAATTCATCGTGGCACAAACCATAGGTTACTAATCCCAAACAGCAAGTCTTACAGTCAACCCCGAAAGCCTTTGAGGCTTTCGGGGTTTTTATGGATATCTCGAAAGACTGGTTTTACCCGCCGTATATCCGACGGATTCTCCATTTGGCGCTCTAATTTATCCTTCATGGAGTCCCCGGAAAATATTTTTTATTATATTTGCACACCCTGTCCGTTATTGCCCAGATGGCGGAATCGGTAGACGCGCTCGTTTCAGGGGCGAGTATCAGTGATGATGTGCAGGTTCGACTCCTGTTCTGGGCACGTAAAACCTAATAGGCCTCCTATTGGGTTTTTTTTATTTCCGGGGTTCCCGCTTTTTTCCTTTCAATATTTTTCCTACTTTGTAACCACTCAACCTTAGCCGCGGCCCATGAAAACGACTGCTATCTTCCCGCTGTTTCTATTTTGCATCCTTTCCGGTTCCAATGCCGGCGCTCAGGAGCTGAAATTATGGTACGACCAACCGGCCGGCAGGTGGATCGAGGCGCTGCCGCTCGGAAACGGCCATATCGGAGCGATGGTTTTCGGGGGAGTGGAGCGGGAACTCATTCAGCTGAACGAAGGCACCCTCTGGTCGGGAGGCCCCAGGGATAGCGATCCCAACCCGGAAGCCTTCCGGTATCTGGAACCCCTGCGTGAGGCGATCGCCCGGGAAGATTACCCGGCCGCGAACCTTCTCGCCCGAAAAATGCAGGGGCAATATACCGAAAGCTTTATGCCGATGGGTGATCTCCATAAATGGCAGAAGCTTCCCGATGAAGAATATACGGGCTACTACCGGGATCTGTCGTTAAGGGATGCGGTCGCCCTGACCCGGTTCACGGCCGGCGGAGTAACCTTTACCCGCGAAGTATTCGTGTCGAATCCCGACAGGATAATGGCAGTAAGGATCACCGCAGACACCCCCCGAACGGTCGAGGTGGATATAACCCTATCGAGTCTTTTGAACCATGAGGTCTTACCGGTCGGCCACGACCGCATAGAAATGCGCGGAAAGGCTCCGGCGAGGGTCGACCCCGTCTATTACAATCCGGGCGGCGGCCGGGAACCTATCCGGCAGGAAGATTCGTGCGGATGCAGCGGGATGCGTTTTATAACCATAGCACAGGCTGTCGCCGACGGCGGGGAAATATCGGCCGACGGAACAGGAATACACATTAGCGGAGCGGACGGTGCGCTTATTATTTTATCTGCCGCCACGAGTTTCAACGGATTCGACAAATGTCCCGACAGCGAAGGAAAAGATGAAAAAGTGATTGCGGAAAGACACCTCTCCGGGGCCCTGCAAAAAGATTACGCGGATTTACGGCAGCGCCATACCAAAGATTTCCGCAGTTTCTTCGACAGGCTCACCTTCACTCTCGGCAATATTTCGCCACAGTCCGGGGCGAATAATCTTCCTTCCGACCGGAGGCTTGAATCCTATTCCCGGGGTGCCCACGATCCGGATCTCGAGGCGCTCTATTTCCAGTACGGAAGGTACCTGCTGATCTCGGCTTCCCGCCCCGGGGGATCGGCGGCAAATCTGCAGGGTATCTGGAACAGCGAATTGCGGCCACCGTGGAGTTCCAATTATACCCTCAATATAAATACCCAGATGAACTACTGGCCCGCAGAATCCGCAAACCTTTCCGAGATGCACCGGCCGCTGCTCGACCTGATCGCCGACCTTTCGAAAACCGGAGCGGCGACGGCGGCCCGTTGTTACGGTGCCCGCGGATGGGTCGCCCACCACAATACCGACATCTGGCCCCTTTCGAATGCGGTGGGAATGGGTACTGGAGACCCCGTGTGGGCCAATTGGTATATGGGTGGAGCCTGGCTCTGCCGCCATCTATGGGAACATTATGCCTTTACGGGCGATACGGACTACCTTCGAAACCGGGCCTATCCCGTAATGAAAGGGGCCGCGCTCTTTTGCCTCGACTGGCTGACAGAAAAAGACGGGGTGCTTGTGACCTCGCCGTCCACCTCCCCCGAAAATGCGTTTATGTATCGAGGGAACCCCTATAGTCTGACGGAGGGAGCCACCATGGACATTGCAATTATACGCGAACTGTTCACCAACCTTATCGAGGCATCGGAAATCCTCGGTATCGACGATGAATTCCGGTGTGAGCTGGCGGATAAAAAGAGTAGGCTCCTGCCTTACCGCATCGGCTCGCAAGGGCAATTGCTGGAATGGCCACGGGAATACGAAGAAGCCGATCCGCACCACCGCCACCTGTCCCACCTTGTGGGACTCCATCCGGGAAGCGATATTTCACCGCTCCGAACCCCGGCCCTTGCCCAGGCGGCAAGACGTAGCCTCGAAATTCGCGGTGACCAGGGGACGGGATGGAGCAAGGCATGGAAGATCAATCTGGCCGCAAGGCTTCTGGACGGTGACCATGCATATAAACTGTTGCGCGACATAATGACCTATACCGACGGAACCGGCGAGAGCTCGCTCGGAGGGGGTACCTATCCCAACTTTTTGGATGCACATCCCCCATTCCAGATCGACGGGAATTTCGGTGCGACGGCAGGGGTCATCGAGATGCTGGTGCAAAGCCACCTGGGTGAGATACACCTGCTTCCGGCGCTTCCGCCCCAGTGGCCCTCTGGTGAAATCGAGGGAGTGATAGTCCGCGGCAATATGGATCTGTCCGTAAGCTGGGAAGAGGGAAGGCTGACAGAAGCCGTAATGGTATCGTTCGAGGGGGGCCCGTGCCGGATCAGAACCTCCCATCCTGCCATGATTTTATATGCCCCATACGAAAGCTACCCGGACGGCGATTGGTATATTACGGAGTTTACCCCTGTCCCCGGAGCTCAATACACTCTGACAACCCGGGAATACCTAAACTGCCGACCCATATGAAACCCGAAAAATTTTCCATGCGGCCCGGCCCGGCAATTTTAAATTTGTCACTGCAAAGGATTGTGGTTGGGATAGTGCTGGGCCTTACTCTGGCCCTTGTGATATATTGCCTGATGTATTACTACCGGGAGCTGCTCCGTGTGATCTGGACAGACCCCTGTTACGACATACTCGTGCTTCCACCCAGGGAGATGAATTTTTATAATGTGATCTGCGCCTATATTTGCGCGATATTCGGACAGTCCCTCTGTTTTACCTTCTGGCTGCAACGCCCCGTGCAGGAGGCCTCGACGGCCGGCCGGAGGGCCCGAAGAATAGTCGGCGATCTTTGGCCGCTTAATTTTGTCTTTTTGGGACTGCTCACCGGTTTCTTTTGCGAGATAGGTCTGGTTATGTTCTGGAGAACCGAAGCCGAATTCGGTCTTTACCCCGATTACAATATCTATTTCATCCTGGCGATTGTCGTACTGTTTTTTAGACCATGGCTAAATATCTGCCGCATCTTCAAGCGCCGCGGGTTGAAATGGATGGCCGTATCCGCCGTTGTGATATCGATTTTTTCATTCGGGATATCGAGGATAAACAACGATTACCAGGCATTTAATGAAAAATTCCTCGACCGAAGCGTATATCATAATTATATGATCGACTGGCCGTTCGTCGCACAGCCGTCACGGGAGCGAGATTTTTCAAATAACATCGGACGATGAGGCCCGCCAGGTGTGGCCACTGCGAATATTCGAACTTACCCAAGATATGAGAAAAGTCTCGAACCTTCCGTAATTATTTATGATTATCCGAGAAATAACATTACCATAACATGGGGGATTCCCCGTGGCGGAATTAATAGTTATCTTTGCCCTCGAAAAATATCGGAGTGAACGGGGGAATAACCATAAAAAGGATCGTTTCGACAGCACTGCTGGCAATTTTCTGCTGGTATATGGGAAGCGTCACCCTTTTCCCGCACGTCCATATCGTCGACGGGGTCGTTATCTGCCACTCCCATCCCTATTCCGGATCGAGCGATAACCCGGGCCACACCCATTCGGTGCTCCAGCTGGAGACCATCGCACACCTTTCCCTAATATTCCTTGTTCTTACCGTACTGCTGGGGGGAATCTCCATCCTCGACGGCGAAAGCCACCGCTATGGTATCGGGCCGCAATCGAAACCCGTCTCCCGGGAAATCCCCGCTGGCCACCTGCGCGGCCCTCCCGTATCGTCGAACATCTTTTGATTTACATCGGTCCGTACATCTCCGACGGACAGAAACCATTTGTGTTTAACGATAATCCAAACCGAAATGTTTAGAATTAAAACGCTGCTCTTCGCCGCGCTAATGATCGCCCCTGTCTTCGCTTTTGCCGACGATAACCAGGCGGCACAGCGCAAACCGCGCACCGACGCCAATATAACCGGCCATGTGGTAAAGGCCGGCACCCACGACCACCTGCCATATATTACGATCACGATAAAAGGGACGACGATCGGAACCACCACCGACGCCACCGGCCACTACTTCTTAAAAGACATTCCCGAAGGGCACTTTACTATTTGCGCTTCCGCTCTGGGCTACCACACGGTGGAACATAAGATCGAAACGGTAAGTAAAAATACGATCGAAGTCAACTTCGATCTCGAGGAGGCCACATTCAGTATGGATGAAGTGGTGGTATCGTCGAGCAGGAACGAAACCGACAAAAAATCGTCGGCGACCATCGTAAATGTCATTTCCACAAAGACCTTCGAGCGCACCGCATCTTCCAACCTGACCCAGACACTCGGGTTCCAGCCCGGACTGCGCGTTGAAAACAACTGCTCCAATTGCGGCACCACCCAGCTTCGGATCAACGGCCTGGAAGGACAGTATTCTCAAATTCTTATCGACAGCCGCCCTATTTTCAATTCGCTGTCGGCCGTCTACGGCCTCGAGCAGCTTCCCGTGGCCATGGTGGAGCGGATCGAGGTGATCCGCGGAGGCGGCTCGGCACTCTTCGGAGCAAACGCCATTGGGGGCGTAGTGAATGTAATCACAAAAGAACCCCTCCGAAATACCTTTTCGCTCTCCAATACTACCAATATTATAGACCGGAAGACGGTAGATATGAATACCTCACTAAACGCGGCGTTCGTTTCGGACGACCACAAGGCGGGGGTCTATCTCTTCGGGATGATCCGCGACCGTGACGCCTACGACCGCAACAAAGACGGGTTCAGCGATATTCCCAAGATCAAGTCGGAGACTATCGGGTTCCGCGGATATTACAAAACCGGCATGTATTCGAAGATAACGGCCGAATACCACCACATCCACGAATTTCGCCGGGGCGGCGACGACCTTAAAAAACCGCCCCACGAAGCCGTCATCGCCGAGCAGCTGAATCACCTGATCGACGGCGGAGGCTTGAAGTTCGACTGGTTCACACCAGATTACCGCCACCGCTTGGGGATTTATACCTCCGCTCAGAAAGTGGCCCGCCAGAGCTATTTCGGTACCGATATGAACCCGGATGCCTACGGCGATACCGACGATTTGACCGTGGTTGCGGGCTCCCAGTACACGTTCGCCATGAACCGGGCATGGTTTGCCCCTGCGGAACTTACCGCCGGAGCCGAATTCTCCCATAACAACCTCCATGACGTGATGCTCGGCTACGGACGCGATATGCGCCAGGTGAGTAATGTGGTGGGCGCATTTCTCCAGAACGAATGGAAGACCGAAAAGTACAACGTCATAGTCGGCGGTCGATTGGACAAGCACAACCTGATGCGCAACGCCGTTTTCAGCCCCCGTGCGAATGTACGGTACAGCCCGAGCGAAAAGGTAGGCCTTAGGCTCAGTTATGCAAGCGGCTACCGCGCCCCGCAGGCATACGACGAAGACCTCCATGTAGACGCCGTGGGCGGTACCGTATCGCTGATAGAGCTTGCCGACAACCTCAAGCCCGAGTACTCCCACTCGGTGAGCGGTTCGGCAGACCTTTATCATAATTTCGGTAGTGTACAGGCCAACCTTCTTATAGAGGGTTTCTATACCCGCCTGAACGACGTTTTCACCCTCGTGCAATACGGTGAAGAGATGTACGACGGTACGGTTTTCCGGCTTATGCGTCGGGAAAACGCCGACGCGGCGGTCGTTGCCGGGCTCAATACCGAACTGAAACTGGGCATCCCGGGTGCGTTCGACCTGCAGTTGGGGTACACCTTCCAGAAAAGCCGGTACACCAAACCTTTCGAGTGGTCGGAAGAGGTCGAACCTCAGAAAAAAATGTTCCGCTCCCCGGATCATTACGGCTATTTTACACTCAATATCCCCGTGCGGACAAGTTTCAATGCCTCTGTCTTCGGTAACTGTACGGGGCCCATGCTCGTACAGCATATCCTTGCAGAGTACGACGCAGCGGGAGACGTAGAGGAAACGGAAACCCAAAAGAGGGTTCGCGGATTTTTCGACGTCGGATTCAAACTGGCTTATAATTTCCGCCTGTCCGCCCACTGTAACCTCGAGGTGAGCGGGGGCATCAAAAACGTTTTCGACCAGTTCCAGAAAGACCTCGATTACGGCAGGCTCAAGGACGCCTCATACGTTTACGGCCCTTCCCTGCCCCGAACATATTTTATCGGAATCAAATTTTATATGTAGCCGATCGGACTCGGAAGTAAAAGCCGCCGGGTACGGCGGCTTTTTTATTGCCGTGACCCCGGAAGACAAAGGAACAGTTTTTGGTAATAACTCTCCGGCCGGCTCCCGATTATACCAGCAGCCCGAAGATTATGGATAACAACATACGCAACCAACACACCGACCACCTTATAACTCCGCAGAATGCGGTGCTGGTAATGATCGATTACCAGCCCATGCTGGTAAATGCAGTCACTTCGATGGACCGTTCGAAGATGGTCTCGAATGCCGTGCTTCTGGTAAAGTTGGCAAAGCAGTTCGGGATGCCCGTGATCGCCTCGACGGTAAATGCCTCATCGGACGAAAGCAACCGGCTTATCCCCGCCCTACGAAACGAACTGTGCGGGGTTGAAGTGACCGACCGCACCTCCATCAACGCATGGGAGGATGCGAGGGTTCGGGAAGCGATCGAGCGATCGGGCCGTCGCAAACTCGTAATGGCGGGCCTGTGGACAGAGGCATGCCTCACCTTCCCTGCCGTTGACGCTCTTGCAGAGGGATACGATGTATATCCGGTGGTCGATGCCGTGGGCGGCACTACCGCTATCGCCCACCTTACAGGCATCCGCCGCATGGAACTTGCCGGGGCGATGCCGACCACACTTGTGCAATTTGCATGCGAGCTGCAGCGCGACTGGGCCCGGGAAGATACAGCCGAGGGGCTGGTGGGGATATTGCGCGAAGCGGGGGTTTTTCCGCGTATGGACTGAAACCATTTTAAAATATAAGGCTATGAAAAACGAAACAGTCAAGGCTCCCGATTACCTGGAAGACGACCATCTGAGTATTGGCACCAAAGAGTATCTGAAAGTGCTGAATGCAGGCGATACCCCGGTCGAGTCGCTTCCCGTGGACAAAGCGCGTAAGGTGCTCGAAGATGCGCAAAAATCGGTGAGCGTCGATGTCTCCGGTATAACCGAACAGTACAAAACCATCGAGTCCGACGGTAAAAAAATCGACATCGTGGTCGTAAAGCCGGAAGGTGCTCAGGGTACACTGCCCGTTTTCATGTTCTTTCACGGCGGCGGATGGGTACTCGGTGACTACCCGACCCATAAAAGGCTGGTAAGGGATGTCGTCGTAGAATCGCAGATGGCCTGCGTCTTTGTGGAGTATACCCGTTCCCAGGAGGCTAAATTCCCGACGGCCCTCGAGGAATGTTATGCCGCCACCCGGTGGGTTGCCGCCAACGGCGACCAGATCGATGTGGACGGGAAGAGGCTGGGAATAGTCGGCAACAGCGCCGGCGGTAATATGACCATCGGGGTGGGTCTTCTGGCCAAGGAAAAGAGCGGCCCGCAGATTAAAGCCCTGGTCGCGATGTGGCCCTACTGCGATGCCGCTACCGACACCGAATCCTATACCGAATATGGCCAGCAGCGTTTCCTGACCACGACCCTGATGGAATGGATGCGGGACAATTACCTCGATAAGAATGCGGATTGGAACGACATCCACATCTCTCCCGACCGGGCGACTGCCGACCAGCTGCGCGGCCTGCCTCCCACACTTATAGAGGTTGCCGAAAACGACATCCTGAGAGACGGCGGCGAGACCCTCGGACGCCACCTAGATGCGGCGGGCGTAGAGACCACCACGATACGTTTCAACGGAGTGACCCATGACTGGGGTCTTCTGAACGGGTTTGCCCGGATCAACCCGGTAAAAACGCTTGCCATGTTCTCGGCGGCTTTTCTGAAAAATTACCTCAAATAAAGACATGCAGTCATATAAAAATATGCCCGGGCAATTTAGCCCGGGCATATTTTTTGTCCCCTCGACAGGGTTAAAGCTCTGTAAGGGCTACGATCTCCGACTCCGGGAACTCCCTTATCGAGCGGTCGTTATAAGTGGCCGACAGCGATCGGATATCCCCTATCTCGTAGATATTTTTACCGGTTCCCGCAAGCGAGGCCTCGATCATTGCGGCAGCCACTGTGCGGGCGTTCACCGGGCTCTTCCTTTTCATAAGCCCCATTTTATTAATTGTCCTTACGGCCGAAAGCGCCCGCTCTTCTGCCGGCCGCGGGCTTCGCCTCGGGCCGTAGAGCTGGGTGGGCCGCAGGATCGATATATTCCGAAACGGAAGTTTAAGCACTTTATTTTCCAGCTCCCCTTTTACCCGCATATAAAAGAACATCGAGCGTGGATCGGCTCCGGCAGAGGACACCATTGCATAGTTCCTTACGCCGTTGGCCGCCGCTCCTGCCGCGAAATTGAACTGGTAAACAAAATCCACTTCGAACTGCCGGGGCTTACCTCCGGCCTCCCCGCGGGTTGTTCCCAGACACGAAAAGAGGGTATCCCCGTAGAGGAGCTCCCTCCAGGTGGCAGGATCGCCGAAATCGATATGGTGCTCGACCAGTTTCGGATCGTCGAAGCCGGTATTGTGCCTGGTGAAGGCCTCCACCTGGTCGAACCGCGGATCGGCTATAAGCAGGTCGAGAAGCTGTCCCCCAACCAATCCCGTTCCGCCTATGACAAGGGCTTTGAGTCCCATCGGTTATCTTTTAAAGAATGAACCCCGGAAGCTGTTCTTTGCATTCCGGGTACATTATAAATTCGACCGGAGTCCATCCGGTTTATTTCCCGGTTACCTTCTGCGGTGCGGCTTTTCTATCGCGGTCAGGACGGTATAATCGAGAAGATTACGATCGTTGTCGTATATTTCAGACCTTACCACGCCCGATCCCGGAGTGTACCATTCCACCCCGCGGTAGGTCGATTTCTCGCCGTTCTCTTCGACCTGCAGGCTGAAGGTGATCTTGGTAGCGTCGAATGTCCCTGCGGGGGTGGTTACCTCTTCGCTGCCTTCGATCTGGCGGCCGTATTTGTACACCTGCGCTATGGGCCTTTTTGTCTCGGCCGACGATATGGTAAAGGTGCCCCCGTCCATAATAAACTTACTTTCCAGCTGCATGGGATCTGCATAGTAGTTCGGATAATCGAGGAAATCGCCGGTAAGTTCCGAGGTCGTGCTTATATAGCGTCCGATCGTCGGTGAAATAGCGCCGCTCTTCATGTGCAGCATAAAGGTGCCGTTATTGTATTCCGCATCGATCTTGCCGGTATTGAGCGTATTCCCGTCGGCGTCGGTTATCACATAGTTGATATCGAGTTCCTGCCCGTCGATATATTCGTAGTGATCCATTATCGTCATGGTCATGGTAGCCTGATGCACGTTATTGGCATCGTAAGATTTGCTGATAATCTGCGTCCCCTCCTCGTTTGGTAAAAACTGGAGCATGTTGTCCTGTGCACCTGCGGCCCCGAGGCCGGCCACGGCGGCACAAAAAGCGAAAATGATTTTTTTCATAGCCTTATTATTAATTTGTTGAATCTTTCCGGCTATTAGAATCAAAAACCCGACCAAACGCCGCTACCCTCAGAGCCGTTTTATATCTTTCACACAGGGTGGTATCTCCCCGGAGTAATGGGTGACGTAAATAAGGGTAACCTCGGGGCACGAGCAGTATTTTTCGATAACACGTCCCGCCAGCCTCCCCCACGAACTGTCCAGTCCGTGCATGGGTTCGTCGAGGATTACCACGGGCGGCCTTTTTACCAGCGTGCGGGCGAGCATCACGACCCTCTGCTCGCCGAAGGATAGCTTAGTAAAAGTCCTCCCCGATAAATGGGCACCCCCGAATGCCGTCAGCCATTTTTCGGCCTCGATCCGCCGGGCAGGGCCTTGGGCACTGTAAAGGCCCACCGTATCGTAGAAACCCGACATTACGACTTCTTCGGCGGGAATCTCTTTCATATAGAAAGAATGAATATCGGAGTTCAGGAACCCGATCCTTTTTTTAATCTCCCATATACTCTCTCCCGTGCCCCTTCTTCGGTCGAAAAGAGAGACCCGGTTGGCATAAGCCTGCGGATTGTCTC
Organism: Rikenellaceae bacterium; assembly: GCA_020859875.1. Taxonomy (GTDB): domain Bacteria; phylum Bacteroidota; class Bacteroidia; order Bacteroidales; family Rikenellaceae; genus WRDF01. The sequence continues at coordinate 3,610 of JAJBVJ010000007.1, read as the reverse complement.
CGTAAAGGAGGCTCAGCAAAGTCGACTTCCCGCTGCCATTTCCCCCCAGAAGGGCCCATTTATCGCCCCTTCGTACCTTCCAGTCCACACCGTCCAGGATAGTCCTTTCCCCGTACCGTACGGTAACATTTTCCAGCTCGGCAAAGACTTCGAAAGGTTTATCCGGCTCCGGTATATATTCCGGCACTTCGGTAATTTCGAGCAGCGGGAACAGCCGGCCGGCCTTGCTGCTGAATTCCGCTATGGACAGAGGTTCCCCGACGGACATTCCACTTACCGGAAGCACCCTGTCGATCCAGTCGGGAACATCCCGGGGATCGGAAACGAGCAGGATAAACTGCAACTTTCCGCCGCCGGCGATCTGGCCGAGCATCACCGACAATTCCCTGCGCGATCTCTCGTCCAACCCTACGAACGGGTTGTCGACGATGAGGATTTCGGGCCGGTTGGCAAGGGCCCGGATTACGAGCAATTTACGGAGTTCGCCGCTGGAGAGGGATACTATCCGCTTCTCGAGGGCCCCCGAGAGAGAGAAGCGTTCGAATAGTGGTTCGGCAGCCTTGCGCTGCATTTCGCTGAAAAGTGTTCCCGCCAGCGGGGTAGCCTCGCGTCCGTCGGCATTCCACCTTTGTTGGTAATAGGCCTCGCGGCAATCGACTATGGAGTATATATCGCGGAATCCTATGGAGCGGACGGCCTCGTAAGAGGGCCTTCCACCACGTGTATATAGGTCGACACTACCTTCCCGGAGCGGAATGCGGCGCATGAGTATATCGGCAAGCGTACTCTTTCCTGCCCCGTTTCTCCCCGCTACGGCCCAGTTCTCCCCTTCCCGGATTGTCCAGTCGACCGGACTTCGGAACCGGAAGGCTGAAGAGAGGGGAACCGCCCCATTTATTTTAACCTTAATGCCTCTCATGGACTGCAAAAATAATCAAGAATATCCGACGGTACTATATTTGCAAGTAGGCGCTTCGAATATAAGCGTCGAAGCTCACGAATGCGCAAAAAAATCCTCAAAGTCTTTCTGACGGCGATTCTCTCGCTTGTCGCACTGCTCGTGGTGGTCGCCGTGCTTATATATATCCCGTCCGTCCAGCGGTACATCAAGGATAAAGCGCTCTCTGCCGTCTCATCCGGCACGGATATGACCGTTGCCGTAGACAATTTCCGGATGAAGTTCCCGGCAAAGTTGAAGATGGAAAATATAGTCATTACGGGACGGGAAGGCGATACTCTGCTCCACACCGGTTTTGCCGGGGTAAAGGTCTCCCTATTGCCGCTTATCCGCAGACGGGTCATAGCCCGGGACCTCGACCTCGATAATACGTACCTTAATTATTCGGATTCTGCGGGCACCGTCCGGATCACGGGAACCCTCATGGGCCTGACTATCCCGGTGGCGGAGATCGACCTTAAAAAACAGGATGCAAATATAGGCGGCCTCGACCTGTCCCGGGCGGATCTAAGTATGAAGCTGGCCGAAGGCCCGCAGGACGAGGCCCCGTCCGACTCCTCCTTCTGGAAATTCCGACTTACGGCAGCCGCCCTTTCCGACATCAGATTCGGGATGGAGGGGACGGGCGGGCGCCTCGAATCATATATCGGCGGGGCGGAGTTACGGGATGCCGCCGTATCTCTCGAAGCACAAACCGTGGAAGCCGGAAGCCTGAAAATAGATAGTTCTACCTACCACTACTCACCTGCTATCGGTTCTTCACGGGATGAAGAAACCGTTGATGGGCCGCAAATCGATTCCCGACCGTGGAAAGTTACAGTCGCGGCGGTGGAACTCCACGACAATAATGCCCGCTATACGGCACCGGAAATGGAGTTCGATGCCGAAGCCCGTCACGATACCGGTCGTTTCGACCCCGGCGATATTGCGGTAGTGGGCCTGAGCCTCAGGGCCGACTCGGTATATAACCGCGGAGGTGATGTAAGCCTCCGCCTGTTGGAGCTGTCGCTTACCGAGTCCTCGGGTCTTCGGATCACCGAAGCTGCGGGCGGTTTCAAGATGGATTCATCGGAAATCCGAGTATCGGACTTCAGGTTGGAGACCCCCGGTTCCGGGATCGATGCCGACCTTCGGGCCGCCAGCGGTGCGCTTGCCGGCAATCCCGCCAGTTGCGTCGACGGGAATATTTCCGCCCGTATCGCGGCGAGCGATATACTGCTGTTCGTCGATGCCCCCCGTGCGGAGCCTTCCCTAAAGGGTAAAACCCTCGCCGTCGAAGGGCGCCTGGCCGGAACACTGGGAAACCTCGATATACAGCGGCTACATGCCGACATCCCCGCAGTAGCCGAACTGACACTCGAAGGGACGCTCTCCTCCGTGATGGAGCCCTCGAGGCTCGGCGGGGATGTAACATTCCGGGGAACCACCGGCGATCTCTCCTTCGTCCGCAACATGATAGCGGACAGTTCGCTCCGCCGCCGGCTCGAGATTCCTCCCGGGATGAATATATACGGGCGGGCTTCTTTTTCCCCCGGTTCCTATTGGCCGGATGCAACGATCCGGATCGATTCCGGTTCCCTCCACCTGGCGGGAAGCGTGGATACCCGTTCCCGTAGATATTCCATCGGCATGAATACACTCGATTTCCCCCTGTTCCGCTTTTTGCCACACGACTCCCTCGGGGTCGCCACCCTCGATCTGGATGCCCGGGGAAGCGGTTTCGATCCGCTCGATGCGGCGACCGTCGCCGATCTGGCACTTACCATCGACCGCTTCGACTATTACGACTACCCGTATAAAGATATTACCCTGCGGGCGGCGCTCGATTCGGGAACACTCTCCGTCCAATTCCACAGCGCGAACCGGCCGCTTTCCGCCGATCTCGATATCGGCGGAAATATTACCGATTCGGCCTACTCGGCGAATATAAGCGGACGGATAGGAAATGCAAATTTAACTGCTATGGGCTTATCCACCGAACCGCTCGCCCTTGCCGGTATACTCGACGCTTCCGCTACCGTCTATCCCGATACGGCATATCTGGCCCGGATAGTGCTCGATACCCTGCGCATAAATTACGGGGACAGGCTTCAAACCGCAACACACGCCGAAATAGCCGCCCGCGCAGGGCAGGCCGGGGTGGCACTGACGGCGGATGCCGGCGACCTGACCCTCGATTTCATTGCAGAAATTCCCCTGGATTCGATCTCCGGTCGGATCACGGCTGCCTCCCGCGAATTTTCACGGCAAATCGACGCCCGTAGTCTCGACATGGCCGCCCTTCAAAATGCCCTTCCCCCGCTGAGACTCGATCTTACAGCCGGAACTGACAATATCCTGCACGGCATCCTCAGCGAAGAGGGCTACGGATTCGCCAATCTCACCGTCTCGGCCTCGACCCTCGACGACGAACCTTTCCGTGCGGCAGTTGTAGCCAAAGGATTCCACACCTCGGGCATGACCCTCGACACGCTCAACCTGTGGTTTCGCCGCAGCGACCAGAGACTCGAATATGCACTGCACCTGCGCAACCGACCCGGTAACATCGACCAGATGGCGATGGTAAGGGCGCGGGGATATGTAGAGGATAATAAAGCGGAAATGAACATACTTCAACGAGACAGCCGGGACCTCATCGGATTCCGGTTCGGC
>JAJBVJ010000132.1 GCA_020859875.1 Rikenellaceae bacterium | reverse complement strand
GGCCTCTTCGGAGATGAAGCGCCTGGGGAATATTTTTTTCGAGGGGACCAGTAAAATGGATTCTATTTTCAACGTCTACGCAAATGCCCACGAGAATATCCGTAACGATGTGGGGATCAGTTACAGGAATGCCTACTACCAGTTGAAAAGAGATCATATCGCATTTATCGTCTCCAATCCCGGTTCGCTCGTCTCGCTGTACGCACTTTACCAACGGCTGCCCAACGACGACCTGTTTACCGGTAGTAACGACGTTATATATTACCGCCTGGTAGCCGACTCTACCTCCAAATATTATCCGGACTCGCCCTATGTAAAGGCCCTACTCCAGGAGGTGGAGGCTATGGAGTCGCAGCTTGCCCTCGCCAATATGATAGAAAGCAAGCTCGGCGAAGGCCAGGAAAGTGGGTTTCCCGATTTGGAACTTTCCGACATGTACGGCAACCGGCACTCGCTCTCCTCCCTGTCCGGCAAGGTGGTTCTGCTCGATTTCTGGACGGCCACCACTACGGACAGCCGGATGCTGAATGCCGAGCTGCGGCAGATATACGATAAATACCGAGACGATGGATTCGAAATATACCAGGTAAGCGTCGACCGCAACCGCTCGGAATGGATACTGGCCGTACAGGATCAGAGGCTACCGTGGATAACGGTCAACGATTTCAAGGGTTCCGCATCGAGGGCCGTAACTCTCTATAACGTCCAGCAGGTGCCGGCAAATTTTATAATCGACCGCAACGGCAATATCGATAGCCGCGACCAGTGGGGGGAGGCGCTCGAAAAACGCATTAAGGAGCTACTGTAATGTATTATTTTGCAGCGGACGTCCACCTGGGGCTCGATGCGGAAACCGGTTCCGCCCAGCGGGAAAAGCTTTTCATAAGGTGGCTCGATACGGCTGCCCGTGACGCGAAGGCGATCTTCCTTGTGGGGGACATTTTCGATTTCTGGTTCGAATATAAAAGGGTTGTTCCAAAAGGGTTCACCCGCCTGTTGGGTAAGTTGTCCGAGATTACCGACAACGGAACAGCGATCCATTTCTTTGTCGGCAACCACGATATGTGGGCATACGAATACCTGCACGAAGAGTGCGGCCTTACGATCCATTACAAACCGGAGGTATGTGAACTTTACGGCAGGGAAGTATTCGTAGCCCACGGGGACAATATGTACCTTCGTAAACCCTTCCTCGAAAAGCTCATGCACGCATGCTTCCGGTCGAAAGCGATGAAAAGGATATTTTCAGCCGTTATTCACCCGAACAGCATGATACGGTTCGGTCGGTGGTGGTCCGAGAAGAGCCGGAAGTCCCATGCCAGGGTGCATGTATTCTGCGGGGAGAAGGAGTACCTTGTCCAGTATGCACGGGCATATAAGGAGGCGGTAAAAAATGTGAATGTCGATTTTTTCGTATTCGGCCATATCCACTGCGCCCATGTCTACAAGATGGACGAAAACTCGACGGCCGTATTCCTCGGAGAATGGCTTTATAACCCGGTATATGCCGTATTGAAACCGGACGGAGCGATGGAACTGCGCCGGTTCCCCTCGAACGAAACGATCAAAGAAAACACGATATGCAGCAATATTTAGACCTGCTGGGAAGGATCCGTTCGGAAGGGGTGCGAAAAGACGACCGTACGGGAACCGGCACCCTGAGCGTTTTCGGCCACCAGATGCGTTTCGGCCTTACTGAAGGATTCCCGGTGCTGACCACAAAAAAGCTCCATCTTCGCTCCATAATACACGAGCTTCTATGGTTTCTCTCGGGGGATACGAACATAAAATACCTTCACGACAACAAGGTCACGATCTGGGACGAATGGGCCGATGCGGAAGGGAATTTGGGGCCGGTGTACGGTTACCAGTGGCGCAGCTGGCCGGCTCCGGACGGTCGCCATATCGACCAGATCTCCCAGGTGGTAGATTCGATTAAAAACAATCCCGATTCCCGGCGCCACATCGTCACGGCATGGAATCCGGCCGATATAGATAAGATGGCCCTGCCGCCCTGTCATGCCATGTTTCAGTTCTATGTGGCGGAAGGAAAACTCTCATGCCAGCTCTATCAGCGAAGTGCCGACGTCTTTTTAGGCGTTCCTTTCAACGTAGCTTCCTACGCCCTGCTGACCATGATGATGGCTCAGGTAACAGGCCTCGGGATAGGCGATTTCGTCCATACTCTCGGCGACGCCCACCTATATATTAACCATCTGGAACAGGCGGCTCACCAAATGGAGAGGACTCCCCGGCCGCTGCCGAAAATGAGATTGAATACCGACGTGAAATCCCTGTTCGATTTCAGATATGAGGATTTCGAACTGCAGGGATACGATCCCTATCCCGCCATAAAAGCACCGATCGCCGTATGATCTCCATTATAGTTGCCGTGGCCCGCAACGGGGTGATAGGAGGGAAGAATAAACTTCTCTGGCATATTTCCGAAGACCTGCGAAGATTCAAGGCTATAACCTACGGCCACCCGGTAGTGATGGGGCGCAAGACTTTCGAATCGCTCGGAGGGCCGCTCCCCGGCAGAACGAACGTGGTAATTACCCGTAATCCGTCTTATGCTGTGGAAGGCTGCACGGTGGTCTCTTCCCTCGAAGAGGCGGCGGGGTTGTTTCCGTCCGCAGAGGAGGTTTTTATCGTTGGGGGCGGCGAGATATACCGCCAGGCGATGGCGTCTGCCGACCGGCTGTATATTACAAAAGTGCACCGGGACTACCAGGGAGATACGACATTCCCCGAAATTGACCCGAAGATATGGGAGCCGGTATCGGTGGAATACCACAAAAGGGGAGAGGCATATCC
>JAJBVJ010000248.1 GCA_020859875.1 Rikenellaceae bacterium | reverse complement strand
GTGACGGTCGTCGACCTGTCGGACTCGTGGGTGGTGTTCAACATCAAGGAGACGTTGCTGCCGAAGATCCGGATGGGGACGAAGTTCATGGGCTACTTCCCGGCGCTGGACAAGAGCTACGAGCTGACGGTAGACTACATCGCGGCGGAGGCTTCGTATGCGACCTGGGCGGCGACGCGTACCAGCGGGGAGTTCGACGTAAAGACTTTCGAGGTGCATGCCCGAGCGGCGGGCCGGATCGACAATATCCGTCCGGGGATGACTGTGACGGTGGATTACAATAGTTTATAAGGGTTCGGTTATTTGTACTGTTGGATTTCCGGCGGCGAGCGTTGCGAGCCGCGCGGCCCGGAGCCACCCCCGGCGAAGGGCTGCAACTTACGTTGCACCTCCGCTGGCTCCGGACCGGATGCCTCTTAATGACAATTTTTTGTCCGCGCGCCTTGGGAAATCTTGTTCCGACAAGCCAAGGCTTATCGAAACAATTTCCCTCCTAAGGCGTGGCGCGCGGAGTTTGAGGCAACTGCGCTCCCGCGCGGGGCCAGGTGCTCCCGGCGAGCCGGCGATGCTGCGCATCGCTTTACATTTAACCGAACGATTGACAACCGTAATGGGACTATTCAGAGACAGCATAAAACGCGAGATCAGGCGGTTCGGACGGAGCCGGATGCTCGTCACCGCGGCCATTATCATACCCGTGACGATGACCGTCCTGTACGTGTTGATGTTCTGGAAAGGAACCGTGCATAACCTGCCCGTGGCCGTATACGACGGCGACAAGACCGCACTGTCGCGGCAGCGGGTCCGGATGGTCAATTCGACCCCTACGGCCCATGTGGCCGTCCACGTGGAGAGCATCGAACAGGGACGTCAATCCATGGTGCAGGGGCTGACCAATGCCCTGATCGTCATCCCCAAAGGGTTGCAGGCCGACGTGCTGGCCGGGAACGGGGGAGCGCAAATCTCCGCCGAGGTCAGCGGGGCGAGGATCCTTAACTCCGGACTGCTCAAGCGCGACATCACGACCGTTTTCCAAGCCTTCAATATCGGCGTGGAGACCCAGCTGCTCGGAGCCAAAGGGATTCCGGCGGCGAAAGGGTACGCCATGGCCTACCCCATCGCATTCGAAAAACATGTGCTGTTCAACCCGTACGGCAGCTATGCCTATTACCTGCTGCCCGGGCTGCTGTTCCTCGCACTGGTCATCACCGTGAGCGTGGTGACGGTCTATGTGGTGGGCAGCGAGCTGAAAAACGGCACTGCGGCCGCCTGGGTGGCCACGGCTGGGGGAAGCATCACCCGTGCGCTGGCGGCCAAACTGGCTCCGTACGTCCTGCTCTTCACCCTCCTGTCCCTCTTTATGAACACCCTCCTCTACCGCTTCATGGGGATGCCGTTCCACGGGCAGGAGGCGATCATACTGGTGCTGGGCAACCTGTTCGTGATCCTCGCCTATATGGCTATCGGGGTGATTTTGGTGGCAGTGAGCGCCAATATGCGCTTCTCGCTCTCCGTGGCAGGGGGGCTGGCGACGGCGTCGCTGTCGTTCTGCGGCCTGACCTTCCCGGCCATCGGGATGTACCCGACGATCGCGGCGCTGGCGAAACTCTTCCCGTTCACCTACTTTATCGACCTCTTTATCGAACAGAGCCTGCGGGGCGCGCCGCCGGCGCGGGCACTGGGGGATCTGGCGGCCATGGGCGTGTTCGTGCTGGTGATGGCGGCTTTGGTGCCGAGGCTCAAAAAGGTCGCGCTCGACCCGAAATACTACGGGAAGGACTAAAAGCATGAAACGATTCTGGAAAATAACGAAAACCGAGTTCATCTCCATCTTCAGGGACGGGGGCGCGATGCTGATCCTGTTCGGGGCGATGCTGATCTACGGCACGCTGTACCCGCTGATCTACGCGCCGCAGGTGGTGCGCGAGTTCCCGGTGGCGGTGGTGGACTTGGACAATACGCCGCCGAGCCGGAAGCTGGTGCGGATGCTGGACGCCACGCCGCAGGCGGACGTTCGGTACAGCGCGCAAAGCCTGGACGAGGCCAAAGCGCTCTTCCTCGACCGCAAGATATACGGGGTGCTTTACATTCCGGAGGGTTACGAAAAACGGATATTGGCCGGGGAGCAGAACCACGTGAGCCTGTACGCTGACGGAGGTTATTTCCTGCTTTACAGCGATTTCCTGGGAGCCGTGGGGGCTGTGGTCGGGACGGCGGGCGCGGAGGTTCAGGTCGGGACCCTGATGGCGGGCGTCCTGAACCAGCAGCAGGCCAAATGGCCGGCGATGCCGGTGGCTTACGGTGTGGATATGCTTTACAATCCTTACGGGGGTTACGCCACGGCGATCCTGCCGCCCGTCCTGATCCTGATAGCTCAGCAGCTCCTGCTGGTGGGGATCGGCATGGTGGGCGGAACGTGGTACGAGAAAGGGACGTGGCGCAAGTTCCGGGACTACTCGGCCACGCGGCTCACGTTCGCCAAGGCCACGGCTTACCTGTTCCTGTATATTCCGCTGATGCTCTATATCTTCAGCTTCCAGTACAAGTTTTTCGGCTACCCGATGAAGGGGAACCACTGGGATTTGCTGCTGGTCTTCGTGCCGTACCTGCTGTCGGTCATCTTCCTCGGCCTGACGTTGGGGGCTTTGTTCCGCAAGCGGGAAACTTCGATGATGATGCTGATCGTCACGTCGGTCTTTTTCCTGATCGTCAGCGGGATTTCGTGGCCGAAAGAAGGGATGCCGGAATGGATCTATGCTCTGGGGAGGATAGTGCCGTCAAGCAGCGGGATCGACGCTTTAGTGCGTATCCGGACGATGGGGGGAAGCCTTTCGGAC